>NZ_MXAX01000071.1:0-78 GCF_019249195.1 Rickettsia sp. TH2014
CACCATACTTTGATCTCCATTTATAAAATGTCGCTGATGGTATTTTGTGCTCTCTCAGTATAGACGCTACAGGCATCC
>NZ_MXAX01000071.1:175-2264 GCF_019249195.1 Rickettsia sp. TH2014
CTCCTTTTGTCGATTGTTTTTGGGGGGGTTACCATTTCATCATCTGACATAGCTTGCAAATCTACTAACCGGTAATCTTCCGTCATTAATTTATTTGCCATTACACTATCAGTAAATAAACTCCATAGATTTCTTGGAGCATTATAAACTGCTTTGCCGTTGTAAATAACTAAATTATAAACTAGCGACAATTTATCCTTTCCTTTTTTGTGTCTTTCACATAATAATAGCGTATATTTCCATAACCGCAAAGCCGTCCAATAATCAATTGTTGATTGAGCTTCTATTAACACATATACAAAAGCTTTTTCTTCACGCTTGGTACTAATTTTATATACTATATCACTATATTTCTTGTTTAAAGATTCCTCTATATAGCTTTCTTGCTCTAACGTTATTTTTGATAAATCTATTAGTTTCTTAAAGTCCTCGGGTAAATAATATTCTAAAAACTCCTCAGCTGCTATCGGGTTGGTCATTATTGTTTTTACTAATGAATCATGTTTTAATTTTTTTGACCATAAAAATTTAGTAGCTTTATTTTGCAGCGTATTTTATCTTAAATTATCTATAATATCTACATTTATTTAAATTTAAAGTTTAATATTAATAATGCCAAACAAACTTTTACTTACTTTGAGGTTAATGCGGGCAGATAAGCCGGTACCTTATATATTAGTTTTTTTTCCTGCTTTATTTGGATTATTGCTTGCAAATCCTTCTAACACGGAATTAGCTTATTTATTACCGTTATTTATTTTAGGTAGTATAACGACAAGGAGTAGTGGGTGTATTATTAACGATATATTTGATCGGAAATTTGATCAACGCGTTACAAGGACTAAAGACCGACCTTTAGCAAGCGGCGCTTTATCTGTTTCTTATGCTATTTTTATACTGCTTATTCTTAGTATTATCTCGCTTTGTATCTTGCTACTTTTAAACAAAACAGCCATATATACAGGTTTTTTTGCGGTAATAATGATTAGCCTATATCCGCTAACGAAACGTATTACCTACTTCCCGCAAATATTTATGGGCTTTACTTTTAAGCTCGGGGCATTAATAGCGTATGCGACAGTTCAGAATAAACTTGATGCGGCAGCAATTATTATGTATTTAGCATGCTGTTTTTGGGCAGCCGGCTATGATACGATTTACGGCTATATGGATATAAAAGACGATAAGAAAATAGGAGTAAAATCTTTAAGCATATATTTAGAGAACAAGCATCCTAAATTTTGGCTTTATGTATGTTATATAGGTTTTATATTATTATTTATCTTAGCAACAAAGATAACTAACCGTAATATCGACTATTTACCTATTTTAGCTGCTTTAATTTTACTGATATTGCAAGTAGCGACTCTTGATACCCGAAATCCAGCTGATTGTATGACAAGATTCAGAGCTAATAATTATGTCGGGGTACTGTTAAGTTTAGTATTTTATTAAAAAATAGTTTATTTTTTAACTTTTTATTAGTATGATTACTCTAAATAATAAAAAGGATATGAACTATGTTAAGAAACAATACTGATAAAAAATCTTTTGCAGCATTAATAAAAGACCCAACAGCAGAATTTTATTATTCAGCATATTTTTTGTGTTTTATAGAAAAATTTACTGACCCTTTGGTTTCAAGAGGGGATAAATATCGCTTGCATACTGATTCTAAAAAATTTTGGAGTAGCAGTGAGTATAATAGTCAGAAAGTTTATAATCGTGAAGATGTAAATAGCATGATATTTGATAAAGTAGCAGAAAAATACGGCACTAAAGATAAATCTGCATTTAAAGAATATATACATATTATCCGTAATAATTATATGGATATCGAGTACGCCGGACACATTAGAGCAGGTTGAGAATCTTATAAAGTACCTAAGTTTTGTAGACTTGTAAATGATGATTGCTATAAAGAACTAACAGACATTATAGGAGTAACTCCTGATGCTTACTTAGAAGCAGTATCTCATTAGACCTCTTCGGAAACTCGCTTATATGTAATAGTTGAGATTTAATCTTACATTTAGTAAAATTAAGATAATANNNAATGGAGGATTAGAGATGAATCTAAATCAAAAAA
>NZ_MXAX01000072.1:0-78 GCF_019249195.1 Rickettsia sp. TH2014
CACCATACTTTGATCTCCATTTATAAAATGTCGCTGATGGTATTTTGTGCTCTCTCAGTATAGACGCTACAGGCATCC
>NZ_MXAX01000072.1:175-6278 GCF_019249195.1 Rickettsia sp. TH2014
CTCCTTTTGTCGATTGTTTTTGGGGGGGTTGCCGTATCCATGTAAGGATAACATCTTGCGTAAAACTAACACTGTACACATTAATATTATAAGCAAAAATATAAAAAAGCTTAAAGTTAGAGATAGTGACTTAAAATTTTGCCACAACGACATACTAAAGAAAGGAGTAGTTGAGGATAGAATAATACCTCCACAAGAATGAGATAGACTATAAAGCCTCATTTTAACATTAGTCTTAAACAAAGATTGAACAATAATTTGTAGCGGTACTGCATAAAATGCTGCAAGTCCTATTAATATAATGGGACAGAGAATATTAAATGTTTGTTTGTATAACATTATTTGCATTCCTAAAGCAACAATAATGCTAGCAAATACAGTCCATGTAATCTGTCTTAAAGGGTTTATTTTATCGGCAAGCAGCCCTGCAAAAACGGCTGATATTCCATAGGTAGTAGTAAGAGCTATATTCATAAATCTTATTTCAGGATGATTTACAAAAGCTATTTTTGTTAAAAAAACTCCTAAGAAAATTACCAAAAAGTGATACACTCCTCCAATAGCACCGTTTATTAGTAACGCTATTATAAAAGATGTTTTATTATCCTTTATTATCTGTTTTATCGTACTTTTCGATGATTTTCTTAAAAACTCGCTACTTTCTTTAAAAAAATTTCTCATCAAAATAGCAAATAAACCAAATATTGCACCGATAAAGAAATTAAAACGCCATAAATACTGGATATCAGAATTGCTAGCATAATAATAAGCTATAGCCGCAAGTAATGCACCTATTTGGCTACAACACGAAATTATTCCTATATTTAAATTTTTCCTATTATCTCCTGTTTTTTCAGCCACATAAACCTTTATTCCGTCAACTTCTCCGGCAAGGCTTGCTAAAAAAAACATTCGACATAATGTTAGTATTACCGTAGCAAAAATACCTATCATTTCAAAGGAAGGAGTAATAGCAATTAATCCGGTAGAAATACTACTCATGAACATTGATATCTTAATGGATTTAGTACGCCCGTATTTATCTCCGATAAATCCAAAAATTAAAGACCCTAAAGGTCGTACTATAACGGCCGCACTAAGAATGGCAAAAAAACCGAGTAGTTGTTTATCCTGCTCTATATCAGGTAAGAAATTTTGTGCAAGAATACTAGCCGATAAACCGAATAAAGCATAATCATAATAACGGATAATTGCTGTAAAAAATGCAACTAGAAAAGCTGAATTAGACATATAATATTTTCTTTTGGTGACAACATCATATGATACAAACTATTTAGTTTCAATAGACTTCTTTTGGATACCAGCTCGTCATTACAAGCATTGCATGGTTCAAGAAAAGTATCCAATGTCATTCCTGCGAAAGCAGGAATCCAGCGTAAAGCGAGATAGATCGAGCTTTTAATTTCAACAATTTGTTATATTTATACTTTTTCTGGCTTCCCGTCTTCGCGGGAACGACATAAAACAAGCCATACAACAAGCTATATTCCTCTACCTGTATCTATTTTTTTTCTTTGTGCCTCCATAGCTTTTGCCAGTCCTTCTTTATTCTTATCTCCTTCCTGAGGTATTTGTTTACCAATATCTTTCGCCTCTTCTTTTACAATATTTGGAATTGACGGAGGGGGTTGTGGGGGTGGTGGCGGAGGTGGGACAGGGTGACCACTCCCAGGCATTGGAGGTGGCACCGGTATAGTACCGCTAGGCATAGTTGAAGTATTTTTTGAAGGTTGATTAGTAGCTTCTGCTTGCTGCTGCTTTATCTTCTCTTCTTTCATACGTTTTATAGCTGCTAATGCTCCTTGTTGCTGTAAATCTGCAGCTGTCGGTTCTCCTTTCGTAGGCGATGAGGGGTTATTTTTATTATCAAACTTTTTTTCTCTATCTGAAGCACTATTAATATTACTACGTTCTTTTTCTATAACTTTGAATTGATTATTAATAGATTCCAATTCTGCAACAATTTTCCATCTTTCTTCTCTAGTAATATTAGAATTAGCTTTTTTCTTCAAGTCCTTTTTTTCTTATCTTCTAATTCTTTCTGTTTTTGCTTTAATTCTTCTAAAATTTTTGCATGATTATCTGTTTGGATTTTAGGTGCTTTATTTTGACTTATGGGAGTATCAACACTTTGCTTTCTTTGCGCATTCTTCCATGCTAACTCTTCTATAAAAGAATTGAATTTTGGCTTTTCTACTGGTTGAGATGAACTCTTTATTAGTATTTCTACTGGCTTTATTCCTATCTCTGCTTGTGTGAGATCTTCAAAACTCTCTTTAGAAGCCAAAGGTTTTTCAGGTATTTGTTGATTTGTTTGCTGTACAATTTCTGTAATTTCTTTAATATTTTTATGTAGTTCTGCAATAGAACTAGCTCTTTCTAATTCTTTTTTAGGATTTCTAATATTCTCATACCAACTCTTTAAATCTTCTTTTAAATAATCATAAGTTGCTTTAATAGATGTTACTTTAGTTTCAAAGCTTGCGGTAATTTGTGCTGCTAACTTTAAGGATTGTTCTGAAGGCTGCTTTCCTTCTTCACTTAAAGACTGAATTATGATTTTAGACTTTTCTCTTGAAAACCATCTTGAAAATACACTTGGTTTATAGACTTGAATTTCTGCTTTACCGCCTTTCTCATCTTTAACTATTACACTCCCTTCATAACCGGTAAACTTATTAAGCAATGTTTTAGGATTTTTAAATTCTGCCGTTAAATTATTATTTTGTAATTTAGGAAAGATGTCCCTAATATTTCTTTTTTCTTCTAAGAATTTACTTAATTTTTTAAAAGTTTGATCATTTTGTGAACTTATATTATCTATCTCATAACCAGGACTACTATCTACAAAATTTAGTACGAAAGGCTTGGCTTTTATTCCGTCATATATCTTTTTCAAAAAATTATCATTAAAATTTTGACTTTCATTAGTACCTTTTAAATTATTCTTTAACTGGTCAAAAGTCATTTTTTTCGGTTCGGCAATACTAGGATTATGCAAGTCGGTATTAAGCATAATTGTTTGGTAAGCTAGTATGTATGCGGCATCTTTACTTTTTATTTCACCGTTTAAATTTTGTTCATAATAGTTTGTCCCAAAACTTTCGACTAACCTATCTATTTTTTGAGCTTCGCCCGGTAATTTAAATGATTGTAAAAACCCACGTAAACTTTCTAAATAATCTTTTTCTTTAAAATCAAATTGCTTAGTAAAACTCTCTAATACTTTTTTATTATCGCCTCCATCTGTTCCAAGATAATCTCCTACAAACTCTAAATTTAGATTAGTTTTTTCCTCATAAAAAAATTTAGCAGTTTCTTCTGCAAAATCTTTATTATTATCAGCACACCATTTTTTAATTCTTACAATTCCGCTTTTTGGTTTATCATTAAAAAGTTTAATTACTTCGTTTTTTACTAATGAGTCCATTTTATCTCTCGCAAGTTAATTAAATATCTAGTAATTAAAGACCTTTTATAGATTCAACACAAGTAAAAGCCGCAATTTTTAATATTTTACTATGTTACTGTGGCTTGTAAGATTTTATTCAGAAATATTGATAAGATTCTTGCAAGAATAGTTATTCATATTTCAAAAAAATCTTATAATTCGCAGCAAAAAAAATAAATTATCGGTTAAAATTTATTTATAGATAGCCTCTTAAACTTCTTTTATAGCCTCAACGCAAGCAAAAGTTGCTATTTTTAGTATTTCATTAGCTGTTGCTGTAGCTTGAAGTATTTGAATGGGTTTTTCAAAACCGTTTGTTATAGGACCTATGAAGCTATTGGATGAAAATTCTTGTAATAATTCAGTAGAAATAGCCGCTGAATTTAAACCAGGCATAATTAATACATTTGCAGATCCTGATAATCTACAAAATTTATATAATTTACGTAAATCACCGTCTAAAGCTACCTTAACCGACATCTCTCCATCATATTCAAAATCTACTTTCATGCCGCTCAGCTCTTCTTTGTCTTTACTAAAATTCTCTAGTATATTTACTGCTTCACGAATACGAGCTGTTTTTTCCTTAGAAGCATTACCGAAGCTGGAAAAAGAAAGAAGAGCAACTCTTGGGGTAATCCCCATATTTTTAGCAATTTCTGCCGTTTGTGTTGCTATTTGAGCAAGCTCTAAGCTGTTTGGATATTCAGTAATACAATTATCAGAAATAATAATATTATTGTCTTTAGCAATCATAATTGAATAGCCAAGGATTCTACGATTAGGTTTTGGTGAAATTACTTTCATGATATCTTCTAAACTATCGATATAGCTTTTAGTAACACCGGTTAAAAGAGCATCACCGTCACCGCAAGCTACCATACAAGCGGCAAAAATATTCTTATCTGTTTTAACAAGTTTAGCACAATCACGATATAAATAGCCTTTTCTCTGAAGTCTTTTATATAAATAATCAATATATTTCTCTAAACTATCAGTTAAAGCTGCATTCATTATTTGAATTCCGTCTAAACTAATATCTTGACCTATCTTTTTTAATGTAGCCTCAATTCGCTCAACACGACCAATTATAATCGGATGACCGTATTTCTCGTCTCGCATCATAAGGGCGGCAGAAATTACTTCTTCTTCCTCACCTTCAGCAAAAACAATCCGCTTAAGCGGTGCATTATGAATTTTTTCAGCTAAGAAATTCATATAGTTAGCAGTAGGGTTTAATCTACTACCCAATTCTTTCCTATATTTACCTATACTAAAATCTTTAACTCTAGCAACGCCGCTTTCTATTGCAGCAACGGCAACCGCTGCTGCTACTACGGTAATTAAACGAGGATCAAACGGTACGGGAATGATGTATTCCTTACCGAAAACCATCTTACGCCCTGAGTAAGCTTTATAAACCTCTTCCGGTACAGGTCTACGGGCTAAATCTGCAATAGCTTTTGCTGCTGCTATTTTCATTTCTGTATTAATGGTTCTCGCTCTTACATCTAATGCTCCTCTAAAAATATAAGGAAATCCCATAACATTATTAATCTGATTATTATAATCAGAACGCCCTGTTGCTATAATTGCATCATCCCGCACAAGCTTTATATCTTCAGGAGTAATTTCCGGATCAGGGTTAGCCATAGCAAAAATAATCGGATTATTTGCCATCCCTTTCACCATCTCTTTAGTTACCGCCCCTTTTACTGATAACCCTATAAATACATCTGCATTATTTAAGCTTTCCACTAAGGTTCTAACCTTAGTATCGCTTGCATATAGCTCTTTCCATTTATTCATACCTTCTAGGCGTCCTTTGTACACCACACCTTGTGTATCACATAAAATAATCTTTGATTTATCGACTCCAAGAGCAATTAATAAATCAATGCAAGCAATAGCGGCAGCCCCTGCTCCATTAACCACGATTTTTAAATCTTCAAGCTTGCGATTAGTAAGATATGCTGCATTTATTAGCCCTGCGGCGGTAATAATCGCCGTTCCATGCTGATCGTCATGAAAGACCGGTATATCCATTAAAGATTTTAATTTTTCTTCTATAATAAAACATTCAGGAGCTTTAATATCTTCAAGATTAATGCCCCCAAAACTATAACTGAGATATTTCACGGCATTAATAAATTCTTCAGGGTCTTCCGTATTCACTTCCAAGTCAATTGCATCAATATCGGCAAATTTTTTGAATAGTGCGGCTTTTCCTTCCATTACCGGTTTTGAAGCAGCCGCTCCTAAATTACCAAGCCCAAGTACGGCAGTACCGTTAGAGATTACGGCAACTAAATTACCGCGAGCGGTATATTTATATACATCCTCTAAATTTTTAGCAATTTCAAGGCAAGGAGCAGCTACACCCGGTGAATATGCAAGCGATAAATCTTGCTGAGTAACTAAAGACTTTGTTGCAGAAATAGCGATTTTACCCGGTTTATCTTTTTCATGATATTCAAGGGCTTCAGCATAATTTATTTTATTCATTTCATCCATTTTAGAAATTCCTGTTTTATTGTTTTGATTTTCCGTCATTGCGAACAGTTGTTGTTGCGTGGATACCCCCGAATCGTCATTCCCTCGCAAGGCGTTGTTGCGTGGAGATTAAAAAAA
>NZ_MXAX01000072.1:6344-6421 GCF_019249195.1 Rickettsia sp. TH2014
TTTCCCAAGGGCAATCATTTCATTTAATATATTTATCTTAGTAATTACTTCGTTTTTTCTTCCTTTCTCTGTTTTTT
>NZ_MXAX01000073.1:0-78 GCF_019249195.1 Rickettsia sp. TH2014
CACCATACTTTGATCTCCATTTATAAAATGTCGCTGATGGTATTTTGTGCTCTCTCAGTATAGACGCTACAGGCATCC
>NZ_MXAX01000073.1:125-11381 GCF_019249195.1 Rickettsia sp. TH2014
TTTGATATTGTCATTTATAGAATCTCCTCCTTTGTTTCTAGAAAATTCTACTCCTTTTGTCGATTGTTTTTTGGGGGGGTGCCGAACAACGACGCCAATTTTTCAAATTAAACGAGTATACTATTTTCTTACATAGCTTCCCGGGGCTTCTTCTATAGCCTCTAGATTCTGATAATCTAAAGAATCTACTAGCTTAGTATCATTATTTTTTATAAGCCAATCAAGCCAATAGTTCCACCATGAGCCTTCATATTCCGTAGCCTTTATAAGCCACTCATGACTACTTAAACTTAAGTCGTCATTAAGCCGATAATTATATTTAGCAGTCGCAGGAGGATTAACTACACCTGCTACATGCCCTGAATCCGTGAGACAAAAAATCTTATGTCCGTTTAATAATTTTACTCCATCGTATATTGAACGCCATGGAGTTATATGATCTTCTTTTGCAGCTACGAAAAAAGTGTTGCAATCAACTTTTCCAAGATCTATTTTTGTTCCGAGTATCTCTAAATTATTAGACTCTTTTAGCAAGTTATTACAATATGTATTTTGTAAATATTCCTCATACATTTTTGCCGGCAAGTTAGTAGAATCCGCATTCCAATATAGCAAATCAAAAGGCATAGGTTTTTTGCCAAGCAGATAATTATTGACAAAAAACGTCCAAATTAGATCATTTGCCCTTAGCAAACTAAAACTATTTGATAAATATTGTCCGTCAAAATAGCCCTTTAGCTTTATATCTTCTTTAATGTAATTAATCGTAGCTTCATTAAAAAATATTTCAAGCTCACCCGGGTGAGTATAATCAAGCAAAGTAGTAAAGAAAGTGCTACTGTGAACAGAATCTATTTTTTTTACTTTAAAGTAGGTGATAATTATAGCAAGGAACGTACCACCCATGCAATAGCCGACAAAATCAATTTTCTCAAAACCAAGATTTCTAACATACTCAAAAGGTGCTAAAATACCGTCTTTTAAGTAATCCTCGAAGCCTTTTTCCGATAGAGAAATATCAGGGTTAACCCATGAAATAAGAAAAACTTGAAAATTATTTTCCACCAAAAAAGATACTAGAGAATTATGCGAAGACAAATCGAGTATATAATATTTATTTATACATGGCGGAATAATAAATATCGGAATCTTATGAACTTTCTCTTTCGGTTCATAGCATATTAATTGCATTAAATCATTTTGAAATATGACTTTTCCTTTTGTTGCCGCAATATTTTGACCGAGTTTAAAGGCGGATTTATCGGTAGTTTTAATATTTAATATATCACCAGAGCTTTTTATATCTCTTAAGAAATTTTCTAATCCCTGTACTAGATTTTGGCCGCCGCTTTCTAACGTCACACGTAAAACCTTAGGATTACAAAAAGCAAAATTTGAAGGTGAAAAAGCATCAATAAAATGTTTAGTTACAAACTCTAAATGTTGCTTGAGATCATTTGATAGCTCATACTGTTCTATATTCTTCTTAAGCCACTCACTAGATAGTAAATAATATTGTTTAACAAAGTCAAAATAAGCATTATCCTCCCACGAAGAATCTTTAAATCTTTTATCTCGATTATCCGGAGAAAATACAGCTTTTGCCGGACTACCGACAAATTTTGCAAAGCTATTCGTTGTAAGCTCTCTTAACTTATCAATATATTCAATATTAAGCTGACAAAATTTTTCAGGATTTGCCCAAAATTGTTCTACCATTAAAGAAGCTATAATCCTGTTTTTATCACTATCAATTAGGCTCCTAGGTATCATGCTCCCCCTACCTTGCATGAAATGCAAAATAAGCTCTTGATATTTATCGGCTATTTCTTTGAAATTATTAATTATCGTCTCGTGCGGGATGTTATACATGTTTAGCTCTGATAATGTTATATTATTTTAACGTCATTGCGAGGAGAGGCAAAGCCTCGACGTGGCTATCTCAGGCATTTTATACTGTTTCATGAGATTGCCACGCTCCTTTTAGTCGCTCGCAGTGACGGTTGCTTATATCATCTTTAAACCATCCCACATACTATCAACCTTGTCGATAACTTCCTGACTCATTTCTATTTTTTTACCCCATTTTCTATTTGTCTCAGGGTATATTTTATCGGTTGCATCTATTCCCATTTTACTACCAAGCCCTGAATCAGGTGAGGCAAAATCTAAATAATCTATCGGGGAATTATCTATAAAGCTCGTATCACGCCTTGGATCGCTTCTGGTCGCTATTGCCCAAATTACTTCTTGCCAATTACGAACATCAATATCATCATCTACGACTATAATAAACTTACTATACATAAATTGCCGTAAGTACGACCAAATCCCAAGCATTATTCTTTTAGCATGACCGGGATAAGATTTTTTAATCGATACTACCGCAACTCTATATGAACACCCTTCAGGCGGAAGCCAAAAATCGACTATTTCCGGAAATTGCTGCTGCAAGATAGGAATAAAGATTTCATTTAATGCTTCCCCTAAGATTGACGGCTCATCAGGCGGTTTTCCGGTATAGGTACTTAAATATACTGGATTTTTCTTCATCGTTATTGCAGTTACGGTAAAGACCGGAAACTCCTCAACATCATTATAATATCCGGTATGATCCCCGAAAGGGCCTTCAGGTGAATATTCCTCTAAACTTACATAACCTTCTAGCACTATTTCACTATGTGCAGGTACTTTAAGGTCAATAGTTTTGCATTGCACCAGCTCTATTTTTTCATTACCGAGTAAACCTGCAAAATTATATTCTGAGATATTCTCAGGTATCGGTGTAACCGCTGCCAAAGTTACCGCTGGATTTGCCCCAATAACGATAGCGGCGGGAAACGGCTCTTTTTTTGCTTCTTTCCAACGTTTATGATGTTCTGCTCCACCCCGTAACTTTAACCAACGCATTAATAATTTATTTTCCGAAATAACCTGCATTCTATATATACCAAGGTTGTAATTATCTATTTTATCATTACTAGGTCCCTTAGTAACTACTATCCCCCAGGTAATTAAAGGCGAAATATCATCAGGCCAACATCTTTGGATCGGCAATATATTGATATTCGGTTTGTCAATGACGACTTCATGACAGGCTGCTTTTGATATTGTTTTAGGAGACATCGCAAATATACGCTTAGCAAGCGGTAACATTGATAATGTTTCTTTAAAAGATGAGGGGGGTTGCGGCTGTTTAAGGAATGCTAGTAAAACGCCAAGCTCTCTTAATTCTTTGGGTGACTTAAGTTTAAGTCCCATACGAATACGATTTATACTAGCATAAAGATTAGTTAGAACAGGTATATCGGATTTAGTGCAATCGGCTTTTATAGCATTTTCAAAAAGTAATGCAGGTCCGCCTTGTGCTAATGCTCTTCTACTAATTTCAGTAATTTCTAGGTCAGTTTTAACGGGGGTAGAAATACGCTTTAACTCACCGTTTTTTTCTAAAAATTTTAAGAACTCTGGTAAATCTTTAAAGCTCATAGTTTTATTTTTTTTGTTTGTAATGTTTATGTCATTACTGTATGACATTATTGCATGGCTCGTTTTATGTCATTCCTGCGAAAGCAGGAATCCATTACTTTAAAACGTTTTAAAGCTCGGTTTATCTCGCTTTATGATGGATTCCTGCTTTCGTAGGAATGACATCGAAAACACTTCCTCATTATCTGCTAAAATTCCCCTTCACTTTCATATCATTCTGAATAATTGTGCAGTTAATTAGCTCGTCAATTACAGAATTTTTAATATTATATATTATATTTTTTTCTGAATTGATATGAATATTTTTAGCTGTTAATTCATCTATACTTCTAGATTTAATATGTGCAAAATATACTTCATCACCTACTTGGAATATAGGTGTATTACTTCCTATTTTAGTATTAAAAATTGATAATAATATCTCTGGAGTTAATGTTAGATCATTTTCCATTTCCGCTCTAATATAGCTTTTTTTGTTTATTTTTATTCCTGCTGCTTTAAGCTCTTTTATGTTCTCTTGATCTGAATTATATTCTTTTGCTAAATCCTTGATAATTTTTAAGTTTACATCAGCGATATTCTGCTTTATCCAAACTTTATTTACCTGCTCTTTAATGGCATCAAATTCAGGTATTTTTGCCGGCTGAATAGATTTTAATTCTACCAATATAAGATAACTTTTATCTTCTGCTTCTATAGGATAAGATAATTCTCCTTCCGAAAGCTCAAAAATACTATCAGCATTTTCGGCAATTATTTTATCTTCAATAAGCTCTGCATAACTTATATAGTTAACGTTTTGTATCGGTAGCTTATATTTTTCAGCAATTTCAACTAAACTAGAACCGGCTGCCGTCTCATCTTCCAGCTTTTTAGCAAACTCCATATTAAGTATGTCGATTTTTTGAGCCTTTAATAAATCATGTAATTGTTTCTGTACTGCTTCAAAACTTTGATCACCGAATTCATCTTTATTTTCATTATAAAATTCTAACAACTCATCTTGAGTAATTGAGACTTTTAAATCCTTAATATTAGCTTTAATATAAGAAAAGCTGCGTTTCTCAGGTACCTCAAACACGGTTTTATTATCTTGGTAAAAAACCTTTAATTGCTGGTCGGTAGGGGTGGAGATTTGTAAATCTTTCGGTTTATTTTGTAATTCTATCTGCACTAATTCTACTTCTCTTTTTTCAGCCATATAATCTACTATATTGTCAGTTATAGCTTTAGGAACATAGAAACTTTCTACAAAACTACCGACCAGAATGTTTTTTAAAGCTTTTTCTTTGAAGTTTAATAAATATTTTTCTTCATCCATATAAGAATTTCTAAAATAAGTTTTAAAAATTTTTATATCAAAAACACCTTGCTCATTTTTAAAAACCGGTGATTCTTTGACTAAAATTTTAACTGTATCATCACTTAGATCTAAGTCGTAATAACTAACTAAATAATCTAAGACATTATCGTAAACAAGTCTTTTAAGGATTCGGTTATCAATATTTAACTGCGCTATTTCTTCATCGGTTAAACTTGTTCCCGTTTGCTTACTTATAGCATTAATTTCTAAAGATTTTGCTCTCAAAAAATCTTCCTGAGAGATATTTTTCACATGAGAAAAAGTAACAATATCGCCGTTTCTTCTTCCGTTTAATACATCTTTAATACCAAAGCCGACAAAAGCAAAAGCTATCATTGCGAATAAAACTCGCATTATAAAACTATCAGCAGTTTTTCTAATATTATCTAACATAATTTTTTATTTAAATTTTATCGTCATTGCGAGGAAAGGCGAAGCCTTGACGTGGCAATCTCGTGCCAAAATTCCTGAGATTGTCACGCTCCTTGCAGTCGCTCGCAATGACGACTCTCAAGACTACATTATAAAGCAAAAAAGCCTATAGAGTCAAACTATATAGGCTTTTTTATTGTTTTTTGTAGACGTTCGATGATTCCTTCGTGGTTTGTCATTCCGTTATTGCGAGGAAAAGCGAAGCGTTGACGTGGCAACCTCAGGGGTTTGTTATTATTTCATGAGATTGCCACGCAGCCTAGGCTGCTCGCAATGACGAGCTAGAGTATATTAGAAGTTTACGCGAACTTTTACACTACCTTGCTGAGCGAAATACTTACTTCCGATATTTGTATCGTAATTAATACCGTATTCCATCATTTTGTGCTTAGCAGTAACACCGACGCCGACATCAAAGCTTGTTTTGCTTTGCTTAAAGCTGTTGGTTGAGAAAGGAGCAGTCATACCTTGTAATCTTGCATCAATCGCCGGAACTTTATTCTTGAATACATAATCAACCATTGCGTAAAGCTCAGGTGTTAGAACTACTTCTTCGTTGACATTGATATTACTTGATACTTTACCGCCGAGTAAACCATCGAAGCTATTATAGTTCTTACCTTTAACTGTAAGGTTTTGGTTAGTAGTACCGGTTTCTTTATAACCCTTATCTTTGATAGCCGAATATCTAAGCCCAGCAAGCGGTGTTAAGTTAATGTTCTCAGGCATCATATAGGTATAACCGGCCATTAACTGACCTGTATAGCTTTCAGATTTATACTTACCGCTTGCGGTTTGATAACCGATAGTCTGCGGTGCTGTTGCTATAACGCGTCTTGACTTGCTTTTTATCTTATTATCCGAGTAAGATGCTATAGCTTCAACGAAGAGATTTTCATAAGGTACATTATATAAACCGTATACGGAATAGATGTTACTCTCTACCTTATTCTTATCGCCCGTCTTATTATTTTTCAGCTTAATATCGGTATCGGCTCTTGTATATGCAGCCCCTAGTGCTAGATCATCGTTAACTAAGCCGTCAAAACCTATAGTGCCACCGGTTGTATCAGACTTATAACCGCTTATATTGTTACGCATCTTCTGCGTTGCATTACCGACAAACGGACTTATCCATGCGCCGAACTTAGCATCTCTGTCCTCATCACCGGCAGCTACGGCAGCCGGCTGTATTGCATCCATTCTAGCATTTAGATTAATTAAGCTACTTGAGATATTACTTAGTATAACTTGATTATTAATAGCAGCTATAGTATCGCTAGGCTTTACAACGTCTTGTATGAGGTGAGTTACAGCATCTGCTTCTTGTTGGGGCGTCATCAAACCAAAGTTATCCAATGCTTGACGCGCATCCGAGCCGTTTGGTGCTGCTGCCATTAATTTAAGTGATTTCTCTATATTTGCAGCATTTGGGATATTTGCAAGCGGTCCACCCGGTTTGAAGTCGTTATCTATAACTTCTTGAGATTCATCTTTTGCAAATAACGTTAAAGTCGATGCATCAAAAGTGAAGTTGACAAAGCGGTTGTCATCATTAACGGTTACTTTAACATTACCTGCGGGAGTAGGCTTTAATCCGCCTGCTGTTTCTGCAGATATTACCGTATATTTTGTATCCGGACTTATATTATTAATGTCGAAATTAGTAGCAGTAACAACAAGTGCTAACGTTGAAACTCCTGATAAATCAAGAGTACTACCTGATTTAATTAAGATATTACCGCCTGACTTAGCTGCTCCGTCAAAAGTAGTATTTAAGGTTAGCGTATCAGTAAAGCTACCGGCGCCGGTATATGTTACTTGGCTTGCACCTAAAGTAAGTGTAGTACCGCTACCTGTTATATTACTATTAAAGGCTAGGCTATTACCGAAATTAATAGTAGCATTGTTAGCTGCAAAGCTGTTAGCTGTTACATTTTTAGCAAAATTAGTGATAGAAGCTTTAGCTAAAGTAACAGTACCGGTGTTAGTAAATGTATCGGCAAAACTTGTAGTACCGCCGAGCGTCGCTGCACCTTTTGCGTTAACACTGCTTGCAAAGTTTGTTGTGCTTGCCGTTGTGATATCACCAACCGAATTAGCCGCAGTTCCTACAACACCGCTAACACTACCGCCATTCGTGAAGTTTAACTTCAGAGCCTGACCGCCGGTTTTATTTATGCTGCCTGTTAAGTTAAAGTTTGCAGGTAATGTTAAGAGTGCTGTACCGTTACCTTGGATTTCGGTGATAATAGTATTACTGCCTTGGGTTATGCTTACAGCCCCAGCACCTACTTTTAACATAGCAATATTAGTAATAGGTCCATTAATAATACTTGCACCGGTTGCGATGATTGTACCGTTAACTCCGTTACTGCTTGTAACACTACCGGTGATATTTTTATTTGCACCAAGTGTTATAACTGCTGCTTGATTATTGAAATCTACATTACCGTTAATATTACCGTTTTGAGTTAAAGCAGTAGCACCACCGAATGATAAATTAGAGTTGATATCCTTATTATAGGTAATTGCCGGCACTGATAATTCTAAATCGTTAACAAATATATCAGTATCTATTTGGAATGTTCCGTTTCCTCTAAATTCTAATTCTTTTAATTTATTTACTGCAGTACCGTAAGTAGCATTCCCGACACTTGCAAGAATTACTTTCCCGCCCGCAGCTCCTGAATCTACAGCAAGCTTACCTTTATTTGGAGCTAGTGGATTAAGTACAGCATTTAATGTTATCGTACCGTTACCGGCTACACTATTTTGTAATACTAAAGTTGCATCTTCATGGGCAAAATTAATAGTCTGACCATTGGCTAAAATTCCTACATTACCGCCATTTGCATCAATCGTATAAGAACCGGCAGCGGCAGCAATCGCTGCACCTGTAGGTCCTACACCTGCAGCACCGATATTTATTACATTAATTTGGTTAGTAATACCGCCTGCATCAACAAAATTTGTAGTACCTAAGATATTAAATGCAAGAACATTCGTAGTATCTATATTATCAAAGGCTACGTTACCTAAAACATTTAATGATGTTAATTCACTTCCTGCCGTACCTATTGTTTTATTTCCACCGTCACCTTGTAAGGTCACAAGTTTTGTTGTACCAGCAAGAAGTAACGTACCGCCACCGGTTGCAAATGCCGGTAAATCATTTTTAAGAGTTATAACTCTATTATCTGTAGTACTATCGTTAAGTAAGAAAAGCTTTGAGTTTGCTCCTTTAAAATTAATCGCTTGAGCGTTTAATATATCAACATCAGCGTTCTTAGCATTTATTGCAAAAGACTTATTATCTTGAATGTCAATTTGTGCAACTGTGCCTATACTAGCATCATTTGCAACTACTGTGCCACCGGCATTAATATTAAGTATACCGGTAGCACCGTTTGCTATAATTCCACTTAAGTTATAAGTGTTACCGCCGGGACCGTTAAACTCTAATATACCACCATTTGCATTTGCACTGAAGTTTACATTTGTAGCTACCAAATTACCGCCGACTTTTATCGTACCTACTGCTCCACCGCCGGCAATATCATCAAAATTTACGGTTTGTGCATAAATATCACTAGTAAACGCAAGGTCTGCAGCCCCATTATCTACTTTAGCATTCAGAACTTTTAGAGATGCTCCATTTGTACCTACCGCTCCGGTAACCCCTACTCCGGCTGTTGTTAATGTACCGTTACCTCCTGCTGTAGTTACTGCTCCGGTAATTCCATTATTTGCCGTTAACGCACCGTCTGCTGCAAAATTTACTGCTGCCGTGATCGCTCCCGTTGCCAGTACGTCTGCCGCTGTATTATTAATGGTTACTGTTGTGGCATCAATGCTTGTTACATCACTTGCACCATTAAACAATACTTGTTTTAATATATTACCACCATTTGTTCCTATCGCTCCGGTTACATCACCTGCTCTAACTGTAAGTGTACCGGTATTATTGGCCTTTGTTGTCACCGCTCCGGTAATACCGCCATTCGCCGTTAACGCACCGTCAGCTGCAAAATTTACTGCTCCCGTGATTGCTCCTGCTGTTACATTTGCATTTGCATTATTAATTGCTACACCAGCTGCAAATATATTACCTGCATTGCTTGCAACTGCGTTATTAAATGTTAATTGCTTTATTGAGTTACCATTAGCACCGATATTCTGTACATTACCTGCTGTTACAATAACCGTACCGTTAGCACCGTCACCGGCTGCTGTTATGGCCCCTGCAATACCGTTACCTAAAGTTAACGTCCCGTCAGCATTAAATAGTGCTGTACCGTTAACTAAACCAGCTGCTTTTAGATTACCGGCATTTGCAAATTCTATTGCTCCTTCTATTTGGTTAGCAGTTACTATAGATACGTTATTTCCGTTATCTTCTCCTATTGTTATTGTTGTTGCAACTACATTACCGGCTGCTATTCCATTACCGCCATTATTGTTGCCGTTATTAAAAGTTACTAATTTTAGCCCTTCATTAGCTATAACACCTATATTTCCTACATTATTACCGCCTGTAATAATAAGTGTACCTTGATCATCTAAAGTTGTTGTTATATTCCCCGCTATTCCATTTCCTAAAGTTAATGTACCATCATCATCAAATTCTACTGCACCTGTAACTAAACCGTTTGCCTTTAATTTACCGGCAGCTGCAAAATTAATCACTCCATTAACTGTACCTGTTACTACATTTACTGTGGCACTATTAACCTTTACACTGGTTGCAAATATATTACCCGCACTACTTGCCGCAGTGTTATTAAATTGTACATCTAGTAAGGAATTACTGTTTGCTCCTACATTCTGTATATTACCGTTCCCAACTACGACAGTGCCGTTAACACCATTATCGGCAGCCGTTATGTCTGCTGATATTCCATTTCCTAATGTTAATTTACCGTCATCATTAAATACTGCAGTACCCGTGACTAAACCGTCTGCGTTAAATAATGTTCCAGCTACAGCTAAATTTATATCTCCATTTACTGCACCTGTTGCAACAACTTCACCACCATTCACAACAATATTTGTTGCTGCAAGCGTAGTAGCATTTACGGTTACGCCAGCATCAACAGTTATTGAAGCTAAGCTCTTAGTTGCACCTACCGCAGCAGTAAAAGTGGTATCTGTGCTAACTCTTAATACACCCTGACCGGCAGCTCCACCGTCTATAGCCCCATCAAGTGTTATCAAGTCCGAGGTTCCGGAATTTATAGTTAAACCTGCAGCGGCACCATTTAAGGTAATAGCTCCTAAACCGTCATAAATATCGTTGCCAGCACCTCCATCTTCACCTGTTAAAGTTAATGTAAAGTTATTACTAATGCTAACAGGAAATGCCGTGCCACCACCGAGCACAACAGAACCTAAAGAAATATCTTCATTTACCGTAAATAAACCCGGAGCATGATCGAATACAAGTATTGTCGTATCTACTGCTTCATCAGCGTCAACCGTAACAGCATCATTTGCATATTGTAAAGTACCACCGCCAAATTGTCCTGCAGGATTAAGCCCCAGTCCTTGGCTAAAGTTTGTATTTGCATTTATCGTTGCTCCTCCCAACGCTCCGCTACTGGTTAGCATTATAGCTGCAGTTGAAGTGGTGAATAAAGCGGTTTTAAGACCTTTTTGGATTGCTTTTTGAAATAATTTTGGAGAAATATTCGCCATAATATGTAAACCTTAATAAAAATTAAATAACTGAGAAAGTGTTACGACTTTAATACAATTTTTTAATATGTCTATTATAATTAATAATTATATATAATATTTTAGAAATTTAGTATGAATATGTGGCATTTGCATTCTGCAATGGTGGTAGCCTTGTTACATAGATACCAAAACTGTCATTCCCGCAAGGCCTTGTTGCGTAGATATAAAAAAAAGTAGCTACGAACTAAGAAAAGCAGGGTCGTGCCTCCGTATTGCAGTTTAGAGTAAATAGT
>NZ_MXAX01000074.1:0-78 GCF_019249195.1 Rickettsia sp. TH2014
CACCATACTTTGATCTCCATTTATAAAATGTCGCTGATGGTATTTTGTGCTCTCTCAGTATAGACGCTACAGGCATCC
>NZ_MXAX01000074.1:125-9282 GCF_019249195.1 Rickettsia sp. TH2014
TTTGATATTGTCATTTATAGAATCTCCTCCTTTGTTTCTAGAAAATTCTACTCCTTTTGTCGATTGTTTTTGGGGGGTGCCATTTGGACTTAAATTCTAAATACTCTATAGCTAGTCATTTTGATGTCTTTCAATTAGCTGATGAAGCCTTTAATGCGGCTCCTTTGGAACTCCGGCAAGCTATGAAAAAACATAATATTGATGAAAATAAGTTTATTATCCCTGAAATAGGTGAATTTTTTCTATTTGATGAAAATGGTTTAGAATCTATAAAACATCGGTAGTAATTATATCAGGTATGTATTTTCTTTCTTCTTCAATTAAATATTCCTGACGTCTTCCGGCAATAAAATCATCTATTATAGAAATATTTTTATCAATTCGATTTTTAGTAAAAATCTTATGCATCTCATCAATTATATTGTCTTTCATTTTATATTACTCTTCATTATTTTTACTAAACAACATCGTCATAGAATAAGCAAGTATGGCAAACATACAAAGATATAAAATCGGGAATAGATTGAAATCAAATGATTTTATTACCTTTGCACAAATATAATTAGCAGTACCGGACATTAACATTGAGCCGATATTATGTCCTAAACTTATAACACGATAGCGTTCTTTAACTACAAAAGACTTAATAATTATACTATGGGCAAGAGCATTAAAAGGAGCAACCGATGCAGCGAGCATTAAACTAGCTGCAAGCCCTAAATTAGCCATTTGATATTTTACTGCTATCACAAAAAATACACTTGCTGTAATGGTACATATAAATGCGATTTTTAATACCGAATTAACTCCTAAGCGGTCGGCAATAAAGCCGGCAATCGGCATGCAAACAGCAAAACATATTACTATTAAGACTGAAAAAGAACTCATAATAATACCGACTGAAGGTAATACAATCGGTAAATATTGCTTCATAAAGATGATCGCAATTTGATATGTTGCTCCAAAACCTCCGGCTAAAAATATTAACCGTGCAATATTTTTCCATTGCTTTTTAATTATAGAGCTAAGCTTTTCAATAGTACCTTGTCTATTATGTGCTTCTTTAAATTCCGGTGTTTCATCAAATTTCCGGCGATAATAAAGAGTTATTAATGCAAATGGTAAACTTAGTAAAAACGGAATACGCCAACCCCACTCCGGAAAAATATGAGAATTGAAGAAATTAGTTGCACCAATCCCGCATAATAAACCCATTACTCCTGTACATCTAGTTATTGCCGAGGCAGTAAATCGGTATTTTGCTTCTAAATGTTCAATAACATAAATCGCTACACCGTCATATTCCCCTCCAATAAAAATACCTTGCATAAAGCGACATAAAACTAAAATTATCGTACTCCAAACTCCTATCGAAGAATAATCAGGCAATAAACCTATTATTAAGGTAGGTATTACAATACCGATAATCGTAAAACTTAAGGCTTTTTTTCGACCGTATATATCCCCTATACGTCCAAAAATATAAGCACCCATAGGTTTTGATAAATATGCCGCCGCATAAACGGCAAAAACATTTACAAGCTTTGTTAACGGATCAGTACCGGCTGAAAAGAATTTATCGGAGATAATTGCCGCTGAAAAACCATATAAACTATAGTCGTAATATTCAATGATAGTGCCAAAAAAAGCACCAAGAACTTTATTGCTTGATTTTGTTTGTTTCATTTTAAAGGTATACTGTGAGTAAACGAAAAGTAGGTAGACGAAGTTTAATTTGGAAAAGAGCAAGGTGTCTTGAAGCTGATAACCGCAGCGTACATATTAGTACGCGAGGATTATCAGCAAAAGACAACGTAGCCAATTTTTTAAATTAAACGAGTATACATGACCGCTTTGGCCGTTACTTAAAATCCTTCAAAGACCTTTATGTAAAGGTGGACTTCATATATCTAAACTGAATTAGTATTAGACAGGGACGATGTCCTAAAAGTTAGTGGTAGTCCTAGGTTAATATTAAGCTCACGAACCAAGCAGCCAAGAGCTAATATATCACTTTCCCATTTTACGTGCAAGATTTTCTAGGTAACCTGCTATAGTAGTTAAGGTTTCTGCGAATTTTTCTTCATCGGGATGATTTTTTTGAAAACCGTTTTTATTAAGTTTTTCTGTTAGATTAGCTATTTCAGCTTGAGCATTAAGAGATGCCATAACTAATAATAGCTCAAAAGAGGCTGTGGGACTACCAAGTTTAATTTCCGCTATTTTATCATTCATTTTATTCGCTAAAGATAGTAATTCTTCCTCATCTCCATTATTACAATATAATTGAAAGCTCTTGTTATTTAATGTTACCGTAACAATTGACATAATTATTTTTGCTGTTTTTTTATTTCTTCAAGTTCATTAATATAAATGTTAATTTGATCTAGCATTTTTATATAGTTATCTTTTAATTCTTTATTTTCGTTTTGTAATTTTTTGACTTCATTTTGATTATTCGTTTGTGCCCGCAATAACTCGTCAAGTTTATGCTCAACTTCTTCCATTAATCTCTTTAACATTTCATTATCCATTTTCTTCTAAGCATTAATTATGAATGGATGACTTACAATAATAATCGATAACATTATAATAGATATAAGTACTAATTGTTTTTTACGTTTATAATTTATCAATGCCGTAGCCCTTTTATTATTTAATAATTTTTCGGTTTCGTTCTGTTTAGTAGCTTCTATCTGCTCTGCATTTCGATCTTTTACATTAAGATAATCCAAGTATAATTTTAAGTAACCTTTTACGTATACTTCTCCCGGTAAAACCTCAAAAGCACCCTCTTCTAAAGCTACTAAATATTTTTTTCTAATTTTTAAATCACTAGATACCTGATTTAAAGTTTTACCCGAATCTAACCTAATTTGCTTAAGCATTGATGACATAATTTACTCAAGTTTTTGTAAGAATATTTCAAATTTCTTATTTGCTAAAATAATTATATTTAAGTCTATAATTTCTTGAGATTTAATTTCTTTAATAAAATCAAGAAAATTTCTAACTAAATTATTATTATTATCAATCCATAAATCTAAATCAATAGTTGTTTTAGATTTATTAATTATTTTTATTAATAATCTACGTTGTTTGTCATATAAATCATCTTTTAGCGATTGAATACCTAGGCGTCGCCAAAATGAATCGTTCAATTGCTTATCACAAGCTTTACGTAACCAATCAAGACTAAACATATCGCTTATAGCAAAATAAGCTTTTGCTATCTCTTTATTATTTCCTGAAGTCTGTTTTGTTACATATATAATATCAAATACTGAAATTAAATTGTCAAATGTAGCGATAGTAGCAGCAAATGATTCCTCTATCCCGCTAGTTGTATAATAATTTAATTTTTCTTCAAATCTGATTTTAGTTTCTCCGACTAATAAAGTACCTACCGTTTTTCTTAAGTTTTGTGCAGGATCTCTAAACTCTTCTATAGTTTCACTAATATTAATTGGATGCTTTAAATTTTTAATAAACCACGAAATACCCCGACGCATTAATTTCGTTATTTCGGTAAACATATCGATTTTTACATTGTAATCAATATTAGTAGGTAGCTTACTTATCGTTTCCCATGTATCATCAAGATCAAAAATTTCACAAATAATGGTATATGACCTTATTATATCACAAAGAGGGGCCCCAATCTCACGCTTTACAATACTAATAAGCGGCCCTCCAAGTTGATTAATTATTTTATTTATGGTAACAGTTTTAATAATCTCATGTTTAAGAGGATGAGATAAAATTTCATTACGAAACTTTTTTTGCATCATTTCAGGAAAATAATCTATAAGATATTCATCAAAATATTTATCATGAGAAAAAGTAGAATTAAGTAGCTCGTGGTAAGCTGATCTTTTACTATATGATAGCAACACGCAAAGCTCAGGACGAGTTAGTACTTCACCGCTGATAGCTCTTCTATTCAATTCTTCCGCACTAGGCAAGAATTCATTTTCCCGTTCTAATACTTTTTCTTCTTCTAAAATATCTATAAATTGACTAAGTATATTAACGGTTAAAGTAGGAGATAGTTGCATAATTGTTATTGCTTCGGTTTGCTTATAATTATCAAGCAATACTAATTCTTCAACTTGCTTTGTCATATCATTTAGAAGTTTATTACGTTCTTCTAAAGTAATTTTTCCTGAGATTACCGCACTACTTAAAGCAATTTTGATATTTACCTCATGATCGGAGCAATCAACACCTGCTGAATTATCAATAAAGTCGACATTTATGCGTCCGCCTTTTTTAGCATATTCAACTCTACCTCTCTGTGATACACCGACATTACCACCTTCTGCTATAACTTTTGCTCTAATTTCTTCACCGTTACATCTAAGGTTATCATTTGTCTTATCACCGATTTCTAAATTATTTTCCGTTTTAGCTTTGATATAAGTGCCTATTCCGCCATTCCACAATAAATCAACATCTGCTTTTAAAATAGCTTTAATTAATTCTTCCGGTGATAATTCATTATCATTTATATCAAGTAATTTTTTAATTTCTGGTGATAATTTTATTAATTTACTACTACGTTCAAATACTTTTCCTCCTTTAGAAATAAGCTTAGAATCATAATCGGACCAATTAGAACCCTTTAAATTAAATAAACGCAAACGCTCATTGAAACTTGTTAAAAGATCAGGAGCAGGATCAATAAATATATGTTTATGATTAAAGGCAGCAACTAACTTAATAGCCTCTGATCTTAGCATACCGTTACCAAACACGTCTCCCGACATATCTCCTATACCTACGACGGTAATAGGGTCTATTTGGACATCTAACCCTAAAGTTTTAAAGTGATTAGTTACGGAAATCCAAGCTCCTTTAGCGGTAATAGCCATTTTTTTATGATCGTAACCTGCAGAGCCACCGGAAGCAAAAGCATCGTCAAGCCAGTAATTATATTCTCTTGACACACTATTAGCATAATCCGAAAATGAGGCGGTACCTTTATCGGCAGCAACCACTAAATAAGGATCTTCTTTATCATAAATAATAATGTCTTTCGGATGCAGCACTTTACCGTCAACGATATTATCGGTTATGTCTAATAAACCTCTCAGGAAATTCTTATAGCATTCTACCACTTTTTCCATATATTCATCACGAGTAAGTCCTTCCTCAGTAAAATGAACATAAAAACCGCCTTTAGAGCCGACAGGGACAATAACGGAATTCTTCGTCATTTGTGCTTTCATAAGTCCAAGGACCTCAAGCCTATAATCTTCTGCTCTATCCGACCATCTAAGTCCTCCGCGTGATACGGGACCGCCTCTTAAATGAACGGCTTCAAAATTTCTAGAATGAACAAACGCTTCGGCAAACGGAACAGGTTTAGGTAAACCAGGTACTTTTGAAGAATCAAACTTAAATGAAAAAACACGTTTATGCGGTTGATAGTAATTTGTTCTAGTAATAGCATTAATTATACCAAGCATGCTACGCAGTACTTTATCTTCACTACTCATCTCAACGGTTACTAAGTAATTATTCAGTTTATCTTGAATTACATCACAATTATTATCAGGATGTTTAGGATTAAATTTTATATCAAACAGATTTACCAACATTTTTGTATATTCGGGATGTTTAAGTAGTGTTAGTTGCACATAACCTGTACCGTAACTAAATCCCGTTTGATGTAAATATCTTGTTAAAGCTTTGATGAGTTTAACTTGCTTCCAGTTAAAGCCGGCAAGCACTATTAGTTTACTTAAAGAATCATTGGCAAGCATCCCAAGTGCCATTTTATCCAAGGCTTCTTCAACATTTATTTTTAATTCGGTAATATTATCTTTTACAGGTACAATAGAAGTTAAGATAAAATTATATATCCAGCTTTCTTTAATTTCCAGAGCCTCCTTAATTGCAAAAGTTTGTTCATCAATTGCTTTAAAACCTAAATTTTCGATTGGTGGCAATATGTTAGAAAGGGCAAGTTTTACTTTTGGACTATATATTTTTAAGTAAAATTCCGTTTCATTTACAGAAACTAGATTAAACATACATTCTTGTGACTTGTTTGCTTCCATTAAATATTCAATATCTATTAAAGCTATTTCCGGAGAAAATTTTTGTCTATAATCTGCCGGAAAAACATTATCAAAAAGCTTTAAATTAATACCTGCTTGATATTCACCGAATTTTTTAGAAAGCTTAAAATAAAAATCTTCACTCCAGCGTGTAGAGATACGATCTAAATCTTGCTGTATTATTTCTGCTTCAAAATTTATTTTATGTTCCCCTTGTGCTTCAAGCGTTACAAAAAGATAAGAAAAATTACCGACTACTTCGGTTATATAGTTGGATAAAATTTTACTACCGAATTTTTCCGCTAAATAACAATCTATCATATTATGTATTTCAGCCGTTAAACGTTCTCGTGGCAGAAAAATTATGATATTAAAAAAAGAACTCGACCAATCATATTGAATAAATAATTTAAGCTTCTTACTCATCATACTTGAGAGCATATGTAAACACATACAATATAAATCGCCTTGATCAATTTGTATTAAAGCTTCTCTCGGTAACGACTCCATTAAAATTCTTAACTTATCGGCATTATAACCGGATAATGCAAAACCGGCTTTCTCAATTACAAAATTAAATTTTTGTCGTAGGATTGGAATATCACTTATTGAATGGTAATACATATTTGCATTATATATGCCGAAAATTATACTTCCCGAAATATATTCACCCGAAGAGCTAAATTTTTTCACTAAGATATAGTCGATTAAATTATCTGAATGGATAAGCGACGCACTATTTATTTTACCGAGTATTATTAATTGATTTTGATATAAAGGACTCGCTGAACATTTTATAATATCATCAATCTCGTCTTTTACTTCTTGCCATATTTTTGCTGCTCCTATTTCATTGCTTAATTTTAAAGATTTTACCTCAAAATCAAGAGTCCCTAATAAAACCAAATTATCGTTTTGTAACCAATTTAAAAATTCTTTAGCCTCTTCAGAATTTAATTTATCATTATCAATTATATTTTTAGATAAATCTTGTAATTTTGTGAGTAATTGCGGTAAATGGCTATAGCTTTGCTCTAACTCTTCTAATCTTTCATTTATAGCTTCAGTTAAAAATGTAGTAGTTTTATCGTCAAAATTTCCTAAAATGGTTAAATGCAGTATCGATTCTGATTTTTCATCCGACACAGAATTTTCTAATATTTTTTCTAATTCTCCTTTACTATTTCGGACGCAGTTTATTACCGGATGGAGTAAAAACTTAGTTTGCAAATTCATATTTTTAAGCAGACATATAATAAAATCAACAATATGCGGTTTATTATCAAGTAATATCAAGACATTTATTGCTGGATCATTTTCTATAACCGTCTTTGTTATTGCTATTTTTCTTGCTCTTTCTACCCTTTGCTTAAAAAACTTAAAGGCTTCATCTGCAAAATTTTGAAATAGTTTTTCTCTATTCTCAAAATCATAATCTATCGGAATATAATTTAAAAACTTTTGAGCAAAATCTATATATATGGAACTTGACTCACGTTCCTTGCTAAGTTCTAGAATTTTAGTTTTATAATTCGGAATTTGACAATTTAAACGACTAAAATTTAAAGAGGTTGTTTTTGGGGTCATGATTTTCTCAAGAATAATATTATATGCTATCTATGTACTATCATATGCTATTATATTATATTATATTATATATTATTTAATAAACAAGAGTGTATAAAATAAATGGAAACGATATTTGCACAAAGCTCTGCATTCGGTAAAGCAGGCGTAGCGGTTTTTAGGATTTCCGGTTCTAAAAGTTTAGAAGTTTTACAGCTACTTACCGGCAGAGCAGACTTTACACCACGCATCATGTATTATCAACAAATTACAGTTCCTGAAACTAAAGAGCTAATTGATAATGCTATGGTTGTTTATTTTAAATCACCTAATAGCTTTACCGGTGAAGACGTAGTTGAGATTCATACGCACGGCAGTAAAGCTATCTCCATAATGCTTATTAACGCATTGTTAAATATAGCTGATATTCGTTTAGCAGAAGCAGGAGAATTTACCAAAAGGGCTTTTTTAAACAATAAGTTTGATTTAACGGCAGCAGAAGGGATAGCCGATTTAATTAATGCTGAAACTATTATGCAGCATAGGCAAGCAATTAGACAGGCAAGCGGTGGGCTTGAAGAATTATATAATAACTGGCGTAGTCAGCTTTTAAAAATCATCTCTCTGCTTGAAGCTTATATAGATTTCCCTGATGCAGATATACCGGATAGCGTCCTTAATGATGTTCACAATACTCATAAAAACCTTGTAAACGAAATGTCTAATTATCTTAATGATAATAGACGAGGAGAATTACTAAATAGCGGTCTTAAGCTTGCAATTATCGGTCCGCCGAATGTCGGTAAGTCTAGCTTATTAAATTTTTTAATGCAGAGAGATATAGCAATTGTCTCAAATATTGCAGGAACTACTAGAGATATAATTGAAGGGCATTTAGACATTGGCGGCTATCCTATTATTTTACAGGATACGGCAGGTATAAGAGAAGAAAGTAGTGACATGATAGAGCAAGAAGGTATAAAAAGAGCTATTCATTCAGCTAAAACAGCGGATATTAAAATTATTATGTTTGATGCCGAAAAATTAGATTCCTCTATAAATGAAGATATTACAGGTTTAATTGATGAAAATACTATCGTAATAATTAATAAAATCGATTTAATTGAACCTAGTAAAATCTTTTCTATTGAAAATAAATATAAATGCTTAAGGGTTTCAGTAAAAAATAATATTGCTCTTTCAAGTATATTAAAAAATATTGAAAATATTGCCGAAAATATGGCGAGTTTTACCGAAACGCCTTACATAACAAATCAACGTCATCGTCATTATTTAAAACAAGCTCTCTCACATTTAACGGCTTTTAGCTTAGATAATGATTTAGTCCTAGCAACTGAAGATATCAGAATGACAGCACGCTGCATTGGTGCTATTACGGGCGTTATTAACGTAGAAGAAATACTAGGCGAGATCTTTAAAAATTTCTGCATAGGTAAGTGATTTTACCGCTGTCACATGGGTATAAATATCGTCATTGCGAGCAGCCATAGGCTGCGTGGCAATCT
>NZ_MXAX01000074.1:9304-11038 GCF_019249195.1 Rickettsia sp. TH2014
AGATTGCTTCGTCAATTACTTCGTAATTTTCCTTGCAATAACGAGATTTGTATCCCTAACCCATCTCAAACCCTTTCTCTATATATTAATTTATTTTAACTTTATCTTGACAAAAACATTAACATACTCTAGAAACCACGTTTTATGATTTTATTAATTAAATTAAAGGAGTAATAATTATGGCACCTGTATTAAATCTAAACTTAAACTGTTTCATGCCTATATTTGCAAATGAAATGGTGAGTAGCTTACCTGGAAATACAAAACATACTATTTATAAGTTAGGCAATACTATACTTTCATCAGTATATAATACTGTTAAAGGAAGCTTCACTAACGGTTATTTAATTGAGAATATAAAATGTAATTGGGCAGGGATCTCTAATCATTTAACAGATGTACCTAACGATTTATCGGCAGTAATTAGGGAGTGTACAGGCATTAAAATCCCTATAAAATCTATTGCTACTTATGGAAACAGTACTAGCGTTATTTTAGAAGAAGAGCACTTACTTCAAAACACTACCTTAGTAGAATTAAAGGGATGCACTACCACTGAAGGCGAAGCTATCTTACAAGAGCATAATGCCAAAATGCTTGTTAATAATTTGAGAGATATTTTAAATCATTCGGAAATAACTTTGAAAAATGCTCAAGAAGCAGGGGTAGCAATTTTTAACTTATTGAATATACCAGTCAAATACACTGCTGATAATCTTAAGATTATTGTAGATACCCTCGGCATAATTTCGGATAATGCCCAAGAAGCAGGGGTAGCAATTTTTAACTTATTGAATATACCAGTCAAATACACTGCTGATAATCTTAAGGTTATTCTAGATGCTTTCAACGTAACTTTGGACGGTATACCCCCTACAGAAGTAGGTAAAAATATTTTAGATTTACTAAGTAAACCTTTCACTGAGGCAACCACTTCCACTACAGAAAAACCTAACGAAGATACAAATGGCAGTGGATATACCGGTGCTTATATCACCGCTACGGTATTTGGAATAATAAGCCTAGGTTTTGCAGCTAAATATGGATGGGATTGGTATAAGGGAAGAAATATAAAAAACGAAAATTTAGAATTAGAGCGCAAAAACATAAAGTTAGTGGATGAAAACATAGAGTTAAAAAAGGATATTTTAAATCTTAAAACACTAATTGAATTTCGAACTACATTAGATGACATTATAGAAATTGGAAATTTAACAGATATACTTGCAATACTAAGCAAAACTAATCAAGATACGATAAATTTACATGATCAAGATTATGATATTTCTCCATTAAAATTAAAAATACAAGGTCTAGATAAAGCAATTATAAAGTTAAATTCTGTCTCTAACATATGTGCTAATATAAATTCTTTAGGTAACACATTACATAAAATATGTGAACTTCTTAATGGAAAGGGTTCTTTTATTTCTATTAAATCCTTTACAAATTTAGTAACAGAATTGAGAAAAACGAATATTAAATCCGAAGAACACAAAAACTGCCTTGAGAAAATATTCGAGACGCTACTTAGAATTGATGAAACCTCAAGCGGAGAATATACTTATATTCCAGAAGAAGGGTTACAAAATCACGAAATGCCATTATTAGCCGATGTATCATCTAGCTCTTCAGGCATAGGAGTATAGAACATTGTTAGTATCATAACAAACCATCATGGACTTTTTAAAAGTTATATATAAAATGGGTCATGCCTCCATATTGCAGTTATGC
>NZ_MXAX01000075.1:0-78 GCF_019249195.1 Rickettsia sp. TH2014
CACCATACTTTGATCTCCATTTATAAAATGTCGCTGATGGTATTTTGTGCTCTCTCAGTATAGACGCTACAGGCATCC
>NZ_MXAX01000075.1:125-3744 GCF_019249195.1 Rickettsia sp. TH2014
TTTGATATTGTCATTTATAGAATCTCCTCCTTTGTTTCTAGAAAATTCTACTCCTTTTGTCGATTGTTTTTGGGGGGGTGCCCTCCTTCCAGTCGCTCGTAATGATGTTAAAATCTATCCACATTCTTCATAATCTCAAGATAGTCTATCTTACCGCTTGCAAGCAGAGGTATTTCTGAATCGGTAATAATTACTTTCGGTAAATGTAGTAAAGAAATTTGAGCTTTAGATACAGTATCTACAAAATTTTCTCTATTTATATCGGAACCAGTAGTAAGTAAAATAATTTTTTCTCCATGTGTTTTATCGGCGATGGAAATGGCAGCGTGCAAGGAATCAGGAGCAATTTCGCTTGCAAGTTCTTCAATCTTTGTAAGAGATATCATTTCCCCCGCTATTTTAGCAAAGCGTTTTAAACGTCCTAAAATTGTTATATATCCTTCAGAATCGATTTTGACTATATCGCCTGTGTCGTACCATTCTTTATAAGTACGGTGACCTTCTAAGTCCAAGTAACCAAGCATGATGTTAGGACCCCTAATGAATAAACGTCCCCCTTCATTTATTCCCTCTACTTTCTCAAGCTTATAATCAATTTTCGGTAATAATCTTCCCACGGTGCCTGCTTTATTATGCATAGGGGTATTGCAAGCTATAATAGGTGAGGTTTCTGTAATCCCATATCCTTCAAAAATACGTATGCCGTACTTATTAAGCCAGAATTGTCTTGTAGATTCTTTTAATTTCTCGCTACCGGCAAATATATAGCGTAATGAGTAAAAATCATATGGATGAGCGTAATTAGCATAACCGTTTAAAAAAGTATCGGTAGAAATTAATATAGTTGCCCCGATATCGTATATAACTTCAGGAATGCTGCGATAATTTAGTGGAGAAGGATATAGAAACAGCTTAATACCGTTTAAAGTTGTAATAATTGCACCACCAAGACCAAAGCAATGAAATAAAGGTAATGAGTTAAATACTATATCTTCGGGGCTAAAAGGTACTTTAGCAGTTATTTGATATCTATTAGTTTGTAAATTTCTGTGAGATAGTAATACGGCTTTAGGTTCACCTTCAGTACCTGAAGTAAAAATTATCACTGCCGGTTTTTCGTCATCATGATTACGACAAAAATAATTGTAATAAGTTTGAACAAAATAACTCCCTATTTTTGCTTTTAGTTTTAGAGCTGTACCAATTTGATTTTTAAAATCTTCTAAATATATTATTTTAATACCGAAATCTAATAAGTTAGTTATTAATTCATGTAAATTTGCTTTTTCGATAAATTGTTTTGAAGTGTAAACTACTTTAATTTGTGCAAGTTTACAGGAGTTAATAATAGTACTTATGCCGCTGCTCCAGTTAATTATAGCAGGAACATAACCGCTAGATTGCATGGCGTAAAAAGTAATTAATGTATTCGTGGTATTAGGCAACATTAAGCCTAAATTTCTGCCAAAGATATTATTCTTTTTGATTAAATCACCTAGGATAAAAGATTTTAATATTAAATCTCGATAAGTAACCGCATTATTTTCAAAATCATCAACTATTTTTTTCTTAAATCCATGAATTTTAGCAGCTTCTATAAGAGATGAGAATAAAGTATTTTTATAGTCTGAACTCTCAAACATCATGTCAGCCATGATATCATAAAGAGTCCTAGATATATAACTGCGTCGTTCTTGATTACTTGCAGCATCCATATTAGCGAATTTTACCGGCGGTAAAACGGTTATAGTAATTTTAGGAAATATTTTTCTTTTTAATATGTTTTTTAATTTTGATAAATGAGTAAATTGAGTACCGTCTATTCTAACAGGTAAAACGGTAGCACCGGCTTTATCGGCAATCATTCCCGGTCCTTCGTATATTTTCATTAAAGAGCCGGTAACGCTTATTCTACCTTCGGGGAAAATTGCTACTTTCTGATCCTTTTGTACTTCTTTTACTAAAGTCTTTATTGCCATTGGGTTACTTGGATCAACCGGCAAAGTTCTTGCCATACGTAAAAACGGTTTAATCCACCATATTTTTTGTATATCGGGACTAATTGCAAAAGTCATTTCTTCTCGTAAGTAAGTAGCAATTAGCGGTGGATCGAGATATGAAATATGATTAGCGACAACTACTACTTTTTTACCGGCTTTTTGGAAATTTTCAAATCCCTTAACTTCAACCTTATACATAAGATCAAAACAGATTTGGAATATTCTTCGCAATAGCTTAAACGGAATAATTTTAACTTCAGGTATTAAACGGTAAATATATATAGTGACGATTATATTAGCTAGGCTAATAAATAATATAATCCAGGGTATAGTGAAATTTAGGTAAAATAATAAAGATAAAATAATTGTTGATCCCACCATGAAAATGGAATTAATGAGGTTATTAACGGCAATAATTCGGCTACGATGAGCAGGGTTTGCATAATGCTGTAATATAGCAAAAAGGGGAACGATATATAAACCACCTATTGCTGCTAAGAAAAATAAATCTATAACTATTCGCCAATTATGTCTTTTCGATAAAAATACTAAAATACTTTTTAGCTGAGTAGGTTCGTAGCTAACTGAGCTAATTCTACTTGCAAAGAATAAATCAATACCGAAAATACTAATGCCCAGGGCTGAAATAAATAGATATTTAACGGTAATCTCATCTTCAAATATTTTGCTACATAAAAATGAACCAACCCCAACACCAAGCGAGAAAACTGCTAAAAATAAGTTAGCAACATTCTCATCAGCTTTAAAAGTTATCTTAGCAAGTAAAGGTATTTGTGAAATTATAGCAGCTCCGATAAACCAAAACCATGAAATACCAAGTATAGCTAAATATATATGTTTTTTTGCTTTGGCATATTTAATCATATTTATGCTTTCATCTATAATATTAAAATTTATTTTAATATCACGATTTGCATTTTTAGATTCTGGAGAGAAAAGGCTTGTAATGAAGCCGAGAAAAGCGATGGTAATTAAGGAATAAATTATAAAATTATTGCTGATTGTATAATAGCTGCCGATTATAGTACCGATAAAAATACCGATAAAAGTTCCGGCTTCAACAAAACCGTTAGCTCCAAGTAGTTCGTCTTTATTCAGGTGATCAGGTAATACGCTATATTTTATTGGACCGAAAAAAGTAGAATGTATACCCATTAAGCAAATAGAACAGAATAGAATTAGAAGATTATTATGATGAAATCCATAAATTGCAAAGGCAATTATACCGATTTCACAAATCTTAATAATCTTAATAAGGCTTGCGCGCTCGTATTTGTCGGCAATTTGTCCTGCTATGCTTGCGAATATTATGAAAGGTAGTACAAAAGTAGCATTAGCAATTAAAACGAGTAGATTATTATATTTACTTAAAGAACCAGTAATGCCGTAAGTTATAAGGATTACTAGAGCATTTTTTAATATATTATCATTAAGACAACCACATAACTGTACTATAAAATTCGGTAAAAATCGTCTATCTTTGAAAAGATATAATTTGTTTGTGTCCATATTATATTAAATATTTAAAATACCGATTTTGTTGGATTCAAATCGTCATGAGCTACGGAAAAATTGAAAATTTTGACGAAGCAATCTCA
>NZ_MXAX01000076.1:0-78 GCF_019249195.1 Rickettsia sp. TH2014
CACCATACTTTGATCTCCATTTATAAAATGTCGCTGATGGTATTTTGTGCTCTCTCAGTATAGACGCTACAGGCATCC
>NZ_MXAX01000076.1:125-3296 GCF_019249195.1 Rickettsia sp. TH2014
TTTGATATTGTCATTTATAGAATCTCCTCCTTTGTTTCTAGAAAATTCTACTCCTTTTGTCGATTGTTTTTGGGGGGGGTGCCCAAAGTCTTTTTTCTCTGAAAAATCATCAGAAAGTTTTTGCAGTTTTTTATACACTTGAAGTGAAAAAACTTTATTATGAAAAGGTAGAATCTTTTTCTCTATCTCAGTTTCTTCCAACTTAAGTTGTAGATATTCGGCAGGCTTAGCAACAGACGCTTTAAGGCCGTCTTGAAATTTTTCTTAACATTTTTAGTTGAAGAATATGTTTTATTAGTGGAATATTCACCATAGCTATTTTATATTTAAGTTTAGCTGCTTTTAATCTTGCTTCTTCAACAGGTAAATCAGGAAAACGACCTAGTTTGACCCTTTTATATTCATCTTTTACCATTTGGGCTAGGTAAAAAGTTTTACTGCCGCCGTAAGATACTATAAGTACCAATCCTTTTTCTTTAGTATCTTTGTAAAGGGCTCTTTTTTCTCTAGCGGGTTCGATTTTTAAAAGATTATTTTTAGTAAAATTAAAACACAATGGTTGTTTTCTCATTTTTATGCTTCCTATATGCTGTCATTGATTTATAATTAATAACTTAAACCAGCATAATATGCAAGTGTAAAATTACACAAAAAGTTGAAATACTATAAATATAAAACTATTTACTCATAGTGCATATATTTTTTAAAAATTTTATAAATGTTAACGCTGATAATAACGTTATTTAAAGCAACATATTTTTCAATAGAAGCAAAAATATCACATCTATAAATTTTTAAAATTGCCTACCTTAATCCTTTTAAATAGATTATTATTATACTATAATCCTTAAAATTATGAGTTTTTAAAAAACAAGTTAGAATAAAAATGATAAATATTTCTTTTCCCGATGGGAGCGTAAAACAGTTTGAGTCGAATATTACGGCTTTTGAAGTAGCAAATGCAATTTCAATGTCGCTTGCTAAAGCAGCAATGGTTGCTGAAATAAACGGTGCGCTTAAAGACTTAAGTACCGTAATTGAAAGTGATTGCAAGCTCCGTATTTTAACCGCAAAAGATCCTGAATGTCTTGAGATAATAAGGCATGATGCAGCACATTTAACAGCAGAAGCAGTAAAGGAATTATTTCCTGAAACTCAAGTAACCATCGGTCCTGCAATTGAAAACGGTTATTACTACGATTTTGCTCGTGATAAGCCTTTTACCACTGTAGATTTAGCCGCTATAGAAGCTAAAATGCAAGAACTTTCAAAGAAGAACGAGAAAGTAACAAGAGAGCTATGGGATAGGGATAAAGCCGTTGAGTTTTTTAAATCGATAGAGGAGCGTTATAAAGCTGAAATTATTGCAGGGGTTCCGGCAGGTGAACCGATTACTTTATACAGGCAGGGTAGTTTTATTGATTTATGCCGAGGTCCGCATGCTCCCTCTACAGGTTTTGTTAAGCATTTTAAGTTGATGAAAGTTGCGGGAGCTTATTGGCGAGGTGATAGTCGTAATGAGATGTTGCAGCGTATATACGGCACTGCCTGGGCTACGAAAGAGCAGCTAGATAATTACCTCTTTATGCTTGAAGAAACCGAGAAACGTGATCATAGAAAGCTAGGGCGTGAGCTTGATTTATTCCACTTTCAAGAAGAAGCTCAAGGTATGGTATTTTGGCATGATAAAGGCTGGAGTATATATAATACTATTGAGCAGTATATAAGAAGAAAGATTCGTAAAAACGGTTATACAGAGGTTAAGACTCCTGTTTTAGTCGATAAAAGCCTTTGGGAGCTTTCCGGGCACTGGGAAAAGTTCCGCGAAGATATGTTTGCGTTAGAAACAGACGACAAGATTCTTGCTTTGAAGCCGATGAATTGTCCTTGCCACGTGCAGATTTTCAAGCAAGGTATCAAGAGCTATCGTGATTTGCCGCTTCGTATGTCGGAGTTTGGTTTATGTCATCGTAATGAGGCGTCCGGTGCTTTGCACGGTTTAATGAGAGTACGGAGTTTAGTGCAAGATGATGCCCATATATTTTGTGCGGAGGAGCAAATTACTGATGAAACGGTTAGTTTCTGTAAGCTACTTACTGAAGTTTATAAAGATTTCGGCTTCACCGATATAAAGGTAAAATTCTCTGATCGTCCCGAAATTAGAGCAGGTAGTGATGAAGTTTGGGATAAGGCTGAGAATGCTTTGAAAGAAGCAGTAGAAAAGGCCGGTTTTACTTATACTCTAAACCTAGGCGAAGGCGCTTTTTACGGTCCGAAGCTTGAGTTTATTTTAACCGATGCGATAGGGCGTCAATGGCAATGCGGTACGCTTCAGATGGATTTTGTTTTGCCGGAGCGACTCGATGCTAGCTATATTGCAGCAAGCGGTGAGAAAAAAAGACCGGTAATGCTCCATAGGGCAATACTCGGCTCGCTTGAGCGTTTTATCGGTATATTGATTGAAGAATATGCCGGGCGTTTTCCTATTTGGCTTGCTCCTATACAAGTCGCTATTGCAACAATCACAAGCGATTTAAACGATTACGCTTTAGAAGTGCAAAAAGCTTTAATTGATAATGGCGTAAGAACGGATATTAACATCTCACCTGATAAAATTAACTATAAAATTCATGAGTTTTCTAATCAAAAAATACCTATAATTGCCGTAATCGGTAAGCAGGAAAAAGAAAATAAACAAGTAACGATAAGAAGACTCGGAACTACCGAGCAGGAAGTATTATCGATAGAGCAGTTAATAGCGTTAATTAAGAAAGAGAATGAGAAGTATTTGTAGATTTTAAATCTAAAATGTGATATAAAATAATGATAATATGTATCATAGGGATATGATATCCCAGTTAGGAAAAATCCCAAGGAGCTTATATGAGAACTATTATTAATATAGCTGGTTCGCAAATTAAAATTCTAGATCAACTATCCAAGAAAAAAATATCAAGAGATAAAATTATTGGGCAAGCTTTAACTAGTTACATTGCTAGTAATGATCACAATAATAAAGCATTTAAAAACGCTTTTGGACTTTGGAAAGATAAAAATCTAGATAGCTTAGAATATCAGACTAAATTACGTAATGAGTGGAACGAAGTAATTGTTTACTGTAAATGAAGTGTAGAAGTCAAGATTTAATCTTACAGACATTATAAAAATTAT
>NZ_MXAX01000077.1:0-78 GCF_019249195.1 Rickettsia sp. TH2014
CACCATACTTTGATCTCCATTTATAAAATGTCGCTGATGGTATTTTGTGCTCTCTCAGTATAGACGCTACAGGCATCC
>NZ_MXAX01000077.1:125-971 GCF_019249195.1 Rickettsia sp. TH2014
TTTGATATTGTCATTTATAGAATCTCCTCCTTTGTTTCTAGAAAATTCTACTCCTTTTGTCGATTGTTTTTGGGGGGGTGCCAATGGTTAAGCACAAGTTAAACTATATCTTGATTTTTAAATAGAATTATATTCTTGTGATTTTTTTACACAGCTACATTACATTAATATTAATTTTTGTTAACATAATAAATTGAAGAAATCAGTATAATAATATCTAGTAGCTTAAGTAAAAATATAAAAACAGTTAATAAAATTTAATAAAAAGAAAAGCTTTTTTTATTTATTCTCAAATATTTTTTCGTTTTAGTGTTTTATAACTTCTTGCAATATATTGAAAATTTAGTAATCATTGTTAACTGTAAAGGTAGATTATTATTCAATCTATTTTTATTTCAAAAATATTTATAATTTTTAACAATTAAACTAAAGAGGTTATTTTATGTCGTCATATGAAATTACTGCAAAATGGGTAACAAGTTCTCATGATACTGGATGGTATTTTCCATTAGAAGTTACAATAAAAAACAATACTAACCAGGCAGTATTTGCTCCGGAAATAAGTTTTGATCTTAGTAAAGTAGAACACATTAATCCTACACAACCAATTAACGCTCATACCGGTTTTACTCATCAAACAAATACTTTACCTGTAATTAAAGGTAAGTTAGCAGAACATTTAGCAACTCTACCGGCTAACGGTTCTGTAACTGTAACTTTTGGGGTGAATTTTAATCCGGCGGTGCTTCCTAATCCAAATGCACTACCTGAAAAATTTACTTTTAATGGTGAACTAATAGGGAATCCAGAGCCAGAGCCAGAACCAGAGCCAGAACCAGAGCCAGA
>NZ_MXAX01000077.1:984-2710 GCF_019249195.1 Rickettsia sp. TH2014
CCAGAGCCAGAACCAGAGCCAGAGCCAGAACCAGAGCCAGGAACTAGTAAACTAGTACAAAAAGATGATTTAACTGAGCAGACATATACACTGACTGGGTTTAATCCTAAGAGCGAAACTATTAACTTTAGTTATACATCAGGTAGGGTACTTAAAGATGTTTACAATAAATATGAGTCAGATAAGAAATTTGAAGTTGGTGGTTACTATACGGCTTGGTCACAATTTGACGGACGCCTACAGAAGCCTGCAACGATTAATGAGGCTGGGCGAGGCGTAGATATAAAGAAACATTATAATCACAATTTTGACAAGCTGGTTTTAGGATTTGCTGCAATCAATGGTGATAAAGGAGAAAAAGAAGCAATCATAAAACTATCTGCTGATCAGTTAGGATTACAAAAGTTTGAAATGACCACCGTTGGTAATTGGGATATGCTTGCAGCATATGTTAATTGTGGTTTTCCAGCATACGTAAGTGAAGACTACCCAAACTTATACACCCAACAAAAAGCTCAAGGAGCACTAGGTGCTTTTCACAACCTAAAAAAAGCAAGTCCTGAGGGAACAAAATTTGCCCTTAGCGTCGGCGGATGGACTATGAGCGAAGCTTTTCATGAAATGGCTAAATCTCCAGAAACTCGTAAAATATTCAATGACTCAATAGTAAAGTTTATAGAAAAATTTCCAATGTATAAACAAATTGATATTGATTGGGAATATCCAGGAGCAGCAGGGAATGGTAACCCACATGGTCCTGAAGATGGTAGGAATTATACATTATTAGTTAAAGAGTTAAGAGAAACACTTAACACCAAGGGGCATACAGATGTTGTCATTGCTATAGCAGCAGCAGCTGATCCTGCAAAACTAGCGCTATCAAATATAAAAGACTTGGTTGCTGCAGGAGTAACCCAAATTCACTTGATGACATATGATCTTTTCGGTGGTACCTACGGAGAGGGAAAATTAGCACACCATACTAACCTTTATAGTAGTGGCAGCGACAATAATGAGTGGTCTATAGATCAATCTGTACAATATCTTATTGAAAAACTGCAGATCCCTGCGAAATGTGTGCATATAGGTTATGCAGGTTATAGCCGTAATGCACGTGAGGTAGAGATAGAGTCAGTTTCTCCATTAAAGGGTACATATAAAGTAGATCCTCAAATAGTTGGAACTTTTGAAAACGGTGTTACTGAGCAGAATGATGTTTATTTTAATTATTTTGATCCAAGCACAGGAAAAGGGAAAAATGGATTTATACTTTATACTGATACAGTAGCTAATGCTGATTTCCTTTACAATCCTACATCTAAAGTATTTATGTCCATAGACACACCTAGAACTGTTAAAGCTAAAGCAGAATATGTAAAGAAATTTGGTCTTGGAGGAATTTTCACATGGACCGTAGATCAGGATAATGGCGCACTATCTAATGCTGCACATGAAGGTTTAGGTCATAAATGTGTTAAGCAAAACATAGATATGAGTACATTTTATTTTGAGGGTGAAACTGAATTAGTAGGTCAGAGCATCGAGAGCCTCTAACAATTGCCTGCTGCGTGGATTGGACAACGCACTCAGTGTCATTTGGTAACTTGTTCACGGTGTCCAGAAAACAACTAAAATACATTATATTTTTAACTGGATTCCGTGAATAAAACACGGAATGACAGAGGGAAACAGTTCACGCTGTAGAAGTCAAGATTTAATCTTACAG
>NZ_MXAX01000078.1:0-78 GCF_019249195.1 Rickettsia sp. TH2014
CACCATACTTTGATCTCCATTTATAAAATGTCGCTGATGGTATTTTGTGCTCTCTCAGTATAGACGCTACAGGCATCC
>NZ_MXAX01000078.1:125-8925 GCF_019249195.1 Rickettsia sp. TH2014
TTTGATATTGTCATTTATAGAATCTCCTCCTTTGTTTCTAGAAAATTCTACTTCTTTTGTCGATTGTTTTTGGGGGGTGCCTCATAAGTTAAATTATCTTAGATTTCTGTTTTTGCAGGAATGAAATCAGCAACCTAACAACAATGCTTATAGTTGTGTGTAATAACGTTAAATTGAATAATATCGTATTTCTAACTTTTATTTAACAAATCTAACATAGTTTTACCGATATCGGCAGGGGATCTAGTGATAGTTACGCCGGCACTTTGTAGAGCTTCAAGCTTATCTTCGGCACTTCCTTTTCCTCCGGCAATAATAGCACCGGCATGCCCCATTCTTTTACCTGGAGGTGCTGTAATACCTGCAATAAAGCTAACAATAGGCTTCTTGATTTTCGATTGCTTGATAAACTCGGCTGCATCTTCTTCTGCATTACCGCCGATTTCACCAATCATAATAATTGCTTTTGTTTCATCATCTTTCAAAAACATATCAATACAATCAACAAAATTAGTGCCGTTAACAGGATCGCCGCCTATACCGACACATGTAGATTGGCCAAGCCCTACGGCTGTTGTCTGTGCTACTGCTTCATAAGTTAGAGTACCTGATCTTGAAACAATACCCATCGTTCCTCTTTTATGAATATGTCCAGGCATAATACCGATTTTACATTCACCAGGTGTGATAACTCCAGGACAGTTAGGACCGATTAATCTAGTTTTAGAACCGATTAAAGCACGTTTTACTTTCACCATATCAAGTACCGGAATTCCTTCCGTTATACATACTACTACTTCGATTTCGGCATCGATTGCTTCTAATATCGAATCAGCAGCAAAGCCGGGCGGAACATATATAACGCTTGCATTTGCACCGGTTTTTGCTTTTGCTTCATGTACGGTATTATATACAGGTAAATCAAGGTGAGTATGACCGCCTTTGCCGGGTGTAACGCCGCCAACCATGTTAGTGCCGTAAGCTATCGCTTGTTCAGAGTGAAAAGTTCCTTGTGAACCAGTAAAGCCCTGACAGATAACTTTTGTTTTTTTATTTATTAATATTGCCATGTTAAATAATTTTTATTGTTTTTATTTTTTTGTGTCGTCATCGTCATTGCGAGCAACTGAAAGCGTTGTTGCATGGATTGTTATTATGTCATTCCCGCGTAGGTGGGAATCCAGTAATTTAAAGGTTATACACAATAGGTTTTTAAAATTAAAAACTCGATTTATCTCGTTTTACCCTGGATTCCTGCTTTCGCAGGAATGACACCTACAACTTTACCGTATCGCTTCAACTATCTTGCTTGCAGCATCTGCTAAATCATGTGCTGGTATTATTTCTAAACCGGAATTTGATAAAATTTCTTTCCCTTTTTCAACGTTTGTACCGGCTAAACGAACCACTAACGGTACTTTTATACCTATGTCTTTTGCTGCTGCAATAATCCCTTCCGCTATAATATCACAACGCATAATACCGCCGAAAATATTAACTAGAATCCCTTGTACTTCTTTATCGGATAAAATTATTTTTAAAGCTTCTTTTACACGCTCACGATCAGCCCCACCGCCAACATCTAAGAAATTTGCAGGTGACGCACCGTAAAGTTTAATAATATCCATAGTAGCCATAGCAAGACCGGCTCCGTTAACCATACAGCCGATATTACCGTCCATTTTTACATAGCTAAGTCCTGCATTTGCCGCTCTAGTTTCTAAAGGATCTTCCTCATCGTGATCACGCATTGCCGTAATATTCGGATGTTTGAATAAGCCGTTATCATCAAAAGTGATTTTTGCGTCTAAAGCGAGTAAATTTCCGTCCGTTTGTACAATTAACGGGTTGATTTCAATTTGTGCTGCATCAGTTTCAACAAAAGCATTATAAACGGATTTTACTATTTCTTTCATCTGTTTTGCTTGGTTATCCTTAAAGCCTAACTCATAAGCTATGCCTCGCATATGAAAATCTTGTAAACCGGTTGCAGGATCAACGGAAAATTTAACAATTTTTTCCGGAGTTTTTTCTGCTACTTCTTCAATATCAACTCCTCCTTCGGTAGAAGCTATGAAAGTAATACAGCTAGCTGATCTATCAAATACGATACTGAAATAATATTCTTTTAAAATATCACAACCTGATTCAATATAAAGACGGTTTACTTTTTGTCCTTGAGGTCCTGTTTGATGTGTTACTAAATTAATACCAAACATGTCATGAGCCACTTTCTTAGCTTCTTCTTTACTCTTAACAACCTTAACGCCGCCGGCTTTACCTCTGCCTCCGGCGTGTATTTGTGCTTTAACCACATATACTTCCGTATTTAACTTATCCATTGTTTCATTAATCTTTTCGGTTTTCGTGACAACGAGTCCGGTGGAAGTAGGTACGCCGTATTTTCTTAAAATCTCTTTTGCTTGATATTCATGAATATTCATTTTAAATAATTTATTTAAATAATTAAAGCACAGTATAATAATTAATCTTTAAACTGTAAAGTAGAGAGTTTTTTGTCGCTTGTCATTCCTGCGGAAGCAGGAATCCAGTAGTACTCAACGTCATCCCGCGAGCTTGTAGCGGAATCTAGTTTTTACTTTTTTATGGATACCGTGGTCAAGCCACGGTATAACACGGGAAAGAGCTGGATTCCTGTTTCCACAGGAATGACATATGCTACTCATTCCACATCCTCTTAAGTACGTTATCTTTCCTAATAAAGTGATGATATAATGCAGCTAGTATATGCAAAATAATTAAGGCAGTAAATAACAAAGCAGCTTTTTTATGGATTTTCTTAAAGATTTTGGCAAATTGTAAATCTTGAGCAAAAGAATTTATAGTAAACAAACCGTAAAAATCAATATGATGATTTGATAGGATAGTCATAAAAAAGCCGCTTATCGGCATTAATAACATTAAAAGATATAGCAAATTTATATTAATATTAGCGGCTTTTTTCTGCCAATTCGGTAAATCAGCTGGTAATAAAACATTAGTATTATAGAACTTCCATAAAAGCCTTATTATTACTAAAGATAAAACAACTATACCGGTTGCTTCATGTATCCCGTATAATTGCCATTTTAGAGGCGGTTCTATATAATTATCCATTAAGAAACCGACAACGAGCATTACTATAACTATAATACTCATTATCCAGTGAAAAAGTTTTGCAATTAAGCCATAAGAATTTTCAGTATTTGTCAGTAGCATAGTGGTACTCCTCATTGCTATGATAACGTCATTGCGAGGAGCGTAGCGACGTGGCAATCTCATAAAGTAGTGTAGTATAATTCCTGAGATTGCTTCGTCAAAACTTGCAGTTTTTCCTCGCAATGACGGCTGACGGCTTTGGTATCCACGCAACAATGCCTGCTCGTAATGACGGGTTATTCTTCGCAATGATGTGAAGGTTCTAATTCCCAACTGCTGTATCTATAATCTTTTCCGCCTCTGTACCGCTAATTTTTTCTTTATCATTCAGAATGAGATTAGCATTCTTTAAATCGTCTCCTATATACTCCGCTCTTCCTTTTAAAATCTTAGCTAAAAACTGCTCGGCAAGAGCATAATATGAGATTCTGTTACCGGGCTTTGCAAAGCCGTGTCCTTCATCTTTGTAAAGTGCATAAACTACCGGTATACGCTTTGCTTTCATGCTATTTACAATCTGTTCTGATTCTGTCTGTACGACCCTCACATCGTGAGCACCTTGTGCTATAAATAAAGGCTTTTTGATATTATCAACAAAATTAATCGGTGATTTTTGTCTTAAAAACTCTTTTTCTTCTTCAGTATCCCAAGGTCCTATACGTGTTTTATATATACTTAACAATGGTGTCATATAAGGAGCTTTAGATTGCACATGAGTTAATAAATTAGACATACCGACAACGTCAACACCGCAAGCAAATATGTCAGGAGTCATGGTAAGACCGACAAGTGTAGCATAACCACCATAACTTCCGCCCATAATACAAACTTTATCAGAATCAACTATATTATTTTTAATAGCCCAGTTAACACCGTCAATTAAATCGGTGTGCATTTTACCGGCATATTCTAAATTACCGGTGTTTAAGAAATCTTTCCCAAAACCGGTAGAACCACGGTAATTTATACTTAAAACTGCGTAACCACGATTTGCAAGCCATTGATGCTCAGGATTGTATCCCCAGCTATCACGAACCCACGGTCCGCCATGAACATTAATTATTAGCGGTACTTTTTTATCAGGAATATTATTTTCATCAAGCTTTATGTCATTTGGAAAAGTGATATAGCTAACTAAATCAAGCCCATCACGTGACTTGATAATTACCGGTATCATCTTAGCAAGATTATATTGCTCAAGTTCTTTGCGATTAGTAAATAAAAATTCGGCTTTTTTATTTGCCCTATCATATTTATAATATTTCACCGGTGCATTATCAGCCATATAAGCAACGATCCAAATTTTATCGTCTAACGTCCTACTATTAATAATTAAATCACCGCGATCGAGAGATTGCAAATATTTAATATCATCTTCAATATCTTTATCTAATATTTTATATGAGACTCTATCATAATCTATAGATACTGCTTGCGGAGTTTGCTTTGTGGGATGAACTGTAAATAAGCCGATATCGGCTTTTGCATCTTCGGCTAATATTTCTTCGCTGCCTGTAGCAAGTGTTATCGCCTTAAGAGCTGAAGTATTGCGGTTACGCCCCTCAAGCATATAAAGAATTTCGCCGCTAGCATCAAAACCGAGTATAGAAGTATTGAAAGAATCTTCCATTGAGATTTTAGTATATAATTTAGGTTCGCCGTCTCTTAATTCATAATATTCAACGGCTCCGTCTTTATCTAGTAAACTACCGAATCTTAAATTTAAATTTTCATCGACTACGTAATCAGTAAATCTATCATTTTTATAAATTAATTCTTTTTCTAGAGTATCTAGATTTAATTTGTAAATATCAAAATATTCAGGATTACGCTCATTTAAATATATTAATATCTCATTTGGTTTCTTATGACTTGCTCCTGCTATTCCGGCTTTAACTCCTTTTTCAGGAGTAAGTAGCTTTGACTCTTTCGTTTCTATATTATAACTGTAGATTCGGTCATTTTCATCACCGTTAAAATCTTGAGTATATAAAATATTTTTATTATTATAAGCTTTAGCATAAGACCAAATACCACGTCCTTTGTCATGGGTTATGGCTTCTGCTTTACTAATATCATCTGAGGGGGCTAGCCAGATATTTAATACACCGTCTTTCGGTGCAATATATAGAATATATTTGCCGTCGTGGGTTAGAGAAACCCTTGCTTTATCAGGGTTACCGAATAAAACTTTTCTTGGGATTATTTGATTGTTATCTGTTGCTGTTTGTTTTTGAAACATAAAAATACCGACACTTATTATTAATATAGTGCCTATAATATAGAAAATTTTACTCATTACTAATGGTTTGTTAGGTTATTTAGCCATCATTGCGAAAAGAAACTGCAAGTTTCGACGAAGCAATCTCAGGAGTTTGTTGTTATTTCATGAGATTGCCGCGCGGTCTTCGACCGCTCGCAATGACGGGTTAGGGTATTCCTCGCAATGACGTAGAATTTTATTTACACCTTCTCAATATTGCTTAAAAACCAATCAACTTCTTTAGTATTAGCATTACGTGTAAATGTCCATTCTTCTTTTAAATCTTCAATTTTGTCAACTACATTTTTACCTTGAAATAGTAATTTAATAAATATGTTATTACCGAACATGTAAATTTCTGAATATTTGGCACTTAAAGCTGATGAGTCAAAAAAATCACCATAGGACGGTGTTATTTTTTCAAATTCTTCCAAGTATCTTTTATCTATCAGCTCAGATAATTCTTGAGCATCTTTTTTATAAGCCGCCTCTATAATCATTTGAAAAGCAGTTTTAGCATTATTTATAAATTTAACCGGATCAAAGGAGTAAAGACGTTTATGGACTTGTTCCATTCCATCTACGACCGCAGTTATATTATGTTCCACTATTATATCTTTAAAAGCTTTAATATCTTGGGCTGTTGGAATATTTTTTTCTTCTTTATTAGATTTAACTGTACTGTAAGTTACGTCCTTAATAACCGGTTCGCCAAAATAAGATTTTTGCTTTGTTTGTTCCTCTTCTGAAGTAGAACCGAGAGTCGTAATTAATTTGTTGATAATGTAAAAAGCAATAACGGCAAAAATTAATAACTCTATTATTTGAGGAGACATTTTCTATTTATTTTTATTAAAAGATTATTCTTATATCTTAATATAAAAAAATAATCTTTTAAAGTTATTTAATAAAAATAAGGATTTATTTTTATTTGAGTTATACTTAAAGTTTAAAAAAATATTAAACGATAACTAAAATATCTTGATTACTTCAATTATTATGATATTATTGTTTTGTAAATGATGTTTAAACTCCATCATTGCAAAACATTTATAGCCTTTAGTTTATTTATGCTAGGGAGCTGTTGTACTAAAGGCTTAATTTTTAAGCGTTTTTAGTATAACGGATAATTATTGTTTTCAATGATTGAGTTTATCCCCTAGCACCTATATATTTTTTAGCAACTCTTCCACTTTTATAGCATTATCAAATCCGTGATCGTAATGAAATCTTATATCAGGCGAGAAGTTCATATTTATTTTATTAGTAATAAAATTTCTGATAGCATTTTTAGAATTACTTAAGGCATCCATAATTTCATCTATTGTTAGTTTAGTATTAAAAGGCAAGAAATAACAATTAGCTATTTTTAGATCAGCAGTAACTATAACTTTTGTAATAGTGAGAGGATAATCAAAAAGTCTGCTATCCAGCATTTTACCACGTCTTAGAATTTCGATTAATGCTTCATTTATAATACTTGCTAATTTTTGTTGTCTATGAGAATTAGTTTTGGTTAATTTTTTCATAAATTATAAAATATATAATGTTAGAGCATAATAGCATGCTTTTGCCAAACAACCAATACCTAAAAATTTTAGAAATTTTGTTTTAAAAAAACCGGAAAATAAGGAAATAAAGCATCCCCAAAAAGGAAAAGCCATTAAGAAAATTATAAATATCTCATATTTATAATATAATTTTGTTAAATTTTTATGTCTTAAGATATTTTGTTCATTTTTGGAAGCATAAAAGATATTTAAAACAATTCTTCCAAAAATATAATTGACTGCATTACCGCTAAGAGAAGTGCAAATAGCCACCAGCAGCATTATTACACTATTATAGCCCCCAAACATTTTCATAGAATGAAATATTAATTCATTCTGAAAACCGATAACAAGATTTGAGACAAAACTATCAACAAATAATAAACTATATGCTTCAAATTGGTTCATAAATGTAATATATTGAATTTTGATTAGGGGTACTAATCGTCATTGCGAGCGACCATAGGGAGCGTGGCAATCTCAGGAATTGCTATTACTTTATGAGATTGCCGCGTCGACGCTACGCATCTCCTCGCAATGACGATTTCGGTAACCCCTACCATCTAACACCAAAATAAAGTAACCGGCAATGAAAAAGCAAATTATTTATCCTGATTTTATAGCACGAATTTTTTCTACGGCACTTGATTTATCATTATTTGCCTTTATAGCAATCCCAATATCACAATTTTGTTCTTTTAATTTATTATGGTTGTTCTTTAATGATTATTTCCTTAGTAATAACATTAATCTTCATAATTCCAATGAAATGTTTAACTCTGTTATGAGTCAGGAATTTTATGAATATCTTAAAGCAGGGAATTTTAATAAATATATTTTGTTTAATATTTCAATTTTTGCTACTAATATATTAGTAATAGGCTCATATTTCGTAACGCTTTGGTATTATAAAGGTGCAACGCTTAGTAAAATGTTTTTACATATGAAAATCGTAGATGCCGTAACATTAAATCGTCCGACTTTAAAGCAGTTAATTAAAAGATTTTTAGGGTATATGACTTTTCCTATAGGTATTTTTTTCATACTTTTTTCTTCTAAAAAACAAGCATTGCATGATAAGATAGCCGGAACCGTCGTAATCAAATCTTAATATATGAACAACAACACAAATGACATAGACCAGCTAATTTATCTTTTTTCTAAATTGCCTGGGCTTGGCAGTAGGTCGGCAAGACGTATAGCGCTTTATCTATTGCAAGATAAAGATGTTAGGTTAAAAAGCCTGATTAATAACCTTGTAGAGATAGATAAGAAAATAGTAAAATGTGAGATTTGCGGTAATATGGATACGGAAAATATTTGCTGTATTTGCTCTTCTGAATATAGAGATAAATCGGTTGTTGCCGTTGTTGAAACCGTAGCTGAATTATGGGCAATGGAGCGTAGCGGTAATTTTAAAGGTTTATATCACGTACTAGGTCATAATTTATCGGCAGCTAGTAGGCAAAATCCTAGCATACTTCGGTTACCTGAATTACTTAAAAGATGTTTTGCAGAAAATATTAAAGAAGTTATTATTGCTACTAATTCTACTTTAGAAGGTCAAACTACTGCCTATTTTATTACTGAATATCTAAGAGAACATCCTGCTAAAATTTCTCGCCTAGCTAGCGGTATACCTATCGGAGGTGAACTTGATTATTTAGATGAAGGTACCTTATCTGCTGCTATTAACCTACGCCAACCTTTTGAGTAAAATGTTATTGCTTTTATCTATCTAATTACTTAATAAAAATTAATTATTTCTTGACCTAATTATTAATTAATACTAATAATTAGTAGGTCATGCCTCCATATTGCAGTTACG
>NZ_MXAX01000079.1:0-124 GCF_019249195.1 Rickettsia sp. TH2014
CACCATACTTTGATCTCCATTTATAAAATGTCGCTGATGGTATTTTGTGCTCTCTCAGTATAGACGCTACAGGCATCCTACCGCTCGCTTGCTTTAAGATAGACATGATTTGGCTATCACTGTG
>NZ_MXAX01000079.1:169-689 GCF_019249195.1 Rickettsia sp. TH2014
ATTCTACTCCTTTTGTCGATTGTTTTTGGGGGGGTGCCAACAAATGAAGGGATGTTCTGGTCTAGACACGCTATAATTGTTTGATCATCACTTATATTTACCGGATTTTTTGAAGAAAACATATCTGCTTTCATAAGTATACTTCATAAAATTTTATTGGTTGTATTATATAGCTCTAATTGAACTGAGCTTTGTGTTTTCAACCAAATTTTTTGAAGCATTATAAATTAAAAGTTATTATTTTCAATTATTATTTTTATTCTGAATTTAAAATTAGATTATTTGAGGTAATGAGTTTATAGAAAAATATAGAATGGTGACCCCTACGGGGCTCGAACCCGTGTTCCCACCGTGAAAGGGTGGTGTCCTAACCGCTAGACGAAGGGGCCTTTAAAGTAGGCAAATAGATATGTTAGTCATACCGTGGCACTACGGCCGGCTTAGTTTTTTTGTTGTCATTCCGTGTTTATTCACGGGATCCAGTTAAAAATATTAGTATTAGTATTAGTATTAGTATTAG
>NZ_MXAX01000080.1:0-135 GCF_019249195.1 Rickettsia sp. TH2014
CACCATACTTTGATCTCCATTTATAAAATGTCGCTGATGGTATTTTGTGCTCTCTCAGTATAGACGCTACAGGCATCCCACCGCTCGCTTGCTTTAAGATATACATGATTTGGCTATCACTGTGCTTTGATATTG
>NZ_MXAX01000080.1:175-6376 GCF_019249195.1 Rickettsia sp. TH2014
CTCCTTTTGTCGATTGTTTTTGGGGGGGTTACCGTTTGATCTTCTATGCTCTATAATATGTCTAGATACTCAACTAGCAGAGCAGAGCTTTTTAACGATTTATATTGCACATATTTAACACCTCCATACATTGCAAAGAAACTATAAGCAGCACCGGTCTTACCGAACCGTTTAAAGCATCAACCCAACTAACACCTGATTTATAGGTAGAATAAAAGAGAATATTGCTCTACCATTTCTTGTGATATGGTAAGCTCTGTAAAAGTCTTGGATTGATTGAGTTTGTTATTGGCAATTTGACGATCTAAAATATTTATCTCGTGTTTTTTTGTCGTTAATATCTTTGTATATTTTTAAAATCTCAGGAATGATAGAACTAATAAAGCCTGTAATCGCTGCAAATAAAGTAATCATAAATACCTATCTATATAATTTAGGATAAGTATAGCAAAGATTAATTACTGCACTAAGAAAGAGGAAAAAAGCGGTAGCATGGACTATGTCATTCCCGCGTAGGCGGGAATCCAGCATAAAGCGAGCTTTTAATTTTAAAAATTTACTGTATTTATATTTTTTTTTGGATTCCTGCTTTCGCAGGAATGACATAGAGCACGTTTAATAATCTCTACAACAACACCAATAATAGGAACTACTTCAGATTAGACCAAATGCGGTTTTTTGCAATATAGAAAAAGATAGTAAGCACTACTAAAAACATCATAACTTTAAGACCCATAGATTTACGGTGTTCCATTTCCGGCTCAGCTGCCCATTGCAGAAATACCGCAACATCATGGCTCATCTGCTCTACGCTTGTTTTAGTACCGTCCATATAGGTTACCTGCCCGTCTGTAAGCGGCGGCGGCATTGCTATTTGCTCACCTGGAAAATACGGATTATAATGAGTCCCTTGCATCAACTTAAAATCTGCCGGTGGTTCGGTATAGCCGGTAAGCAGCGAATATATATAATTAGCTCCATCATGACGTGCTTTTATTATCAACGATAAATCAGGAGGATGTGCTCCGTTATTAGCTGCTCTTGCTGCCTGCTCATTAGGGTAAGGAGGTACAAAACGATCGGATGGAAGAGCGGGACGGTCAAACATCTCACCGTCATCATTCGGACCATCTTTTACCGTATAGCCTTTGGCAATCTCTTTTATCTCATCATCCGAAAAGCCAATATCTTTCAAGTTACGGTAATATAAATTGTTTAAACCGTGGCAAACGCTACAAACTTCTTTATAGACCTGAAAACCTCTTTGTGCTGCTTCACGATTAACTGTGCCAAATACACCGTCAAACGACCATTTCATCTTTTTTGGATGTAATGCTTCTTCACCTGCTAGGCATACGCTAGAAGTTATTAATATGATGATAGAGATAAGTAATTTTGTTTTCATAAATTTTTTATATCTTCGTGACGATGTCAGTCCTACAAAGCATTACCGGGATCGGTGTCATTCCTGCGAAAGCAGGAATCCAAAAAAATCCTAAATACAAAGCTCGATTTATCTCGCGTTATAGTGGATTCCTGCTTTCGCAGGAATGGCATCGAGTAGGTCTTTCGATCCATGCAACAAGGTTATATCAACGCGGGAATGACATAAAACCATCTGCTCGCAATGACGACTTCGGTACTGCAATGACAGTATCACAACTCCTCCGGTAGAGGTAGCGACTTCTCATATTTACCTACCAGCGGCAAGGCTGCTAAGAAATGGAAAAAGTAATAACAAGCAGCAAAGCGGCTAATTGTAATATACGGCTCTTCCGCCGGCTGTCCGCCTAAATAACCGAGTAATAAACAATCTGCCATAAATATCCAAAAAGCAATTCTATATATCGGTCTATAATTGCTACTTCTGACTTTTGAAGTATCAAGCCACGGTAGTAAGAATAACACGAATATACTTCCGAACATTAATAACACTCCACCGAGCTTAGACGGTACGGCTCTAAGGATTGCATAAAACGGTAGAAAATACCATTCAGGTACGATATGAGCAGGCGTAACTAAAGGATTTGCCGGGACGTAATTATCGGGATGCCCTAAATAATTAGGTTCGTAAAAAATAAAATAGGTAAATATTATGAAATAAACTCCGAAACCGACAAAATCCTTTACGGTATAATAAGGGTGGAAAGGGATAGTATCTTTAGGACTTTTAACGTCGATACCTTTCGGATTATTTGAACCATGTTGATGCAAGGCTACCAAATGCAACATCACTAAAGCAACGATAATAAACGGTAATAAATAATGCAGTGAAAAGAATCTGTTTAATGTCGGATTATCAACGGAAAAGCCGCCCCATAACCACGTAACTATCGACTTCCCTATTAATGGAATAGCTGAAAATAAGTTAGTAATAACCGTAGCTCCCCAGTAGCTCATCTGCCCCCAAGGCAGTACATAGCCCATAAAAGCAGTAGCCATCATGGTTAGAAAAATGATAATACCAATATGCCAAAGCAACTCTCTCGGTGCTTTATAAGAGCCGTAATACAAACCTCTTGCTATGTGTAAGTATACGGCAGCAAAAAACATCGATGCACCTACCGCATGAGTATAACGCAGTAACCAGCCGTAATTAACGTTACGCATGATTCGTTCAACACTATCGAAAGCATGATCAACATGCGGTGTATAGTGCATAGCAAGTATCACACCGGTAATTATCTGAATTACTAATGCAATACCTGCGATAGAACCTAAATTCCATAAATAGCTAAGATTTTTTGGAGTTTGATAATGGCTAAAATGCTTTAGGAAAGAGAAAATAGGTAGGCGATAATCTATCCATTCTATAATAGCATTGGGCTTTTTAGGGGTAATATCTTCATTCATAAATAACTACCCGATTCTAATTTTTTTGTCGCTAATAAAACTATAAGGCGGCACTGCTAAATTTAAAGGAGCAGGACCTCTTCTAACCCTACCTGAAGAATCATATTGTGAGCCATGGCACGGACAGAACCATCCGTCATACTCACCTTGATTAACAAGCGGCACACAACCTAAATGCGTGCAAATCCCGATTGTTACAAGCCAATTATCATACCCTGCTTTCACACGCGATTCATCAGTCTCAGGATCAATAAGCTCCGACATCTTTACCGCTCTTGCTTCAGCTATTTTATCAGGAGTACGGTTCGTTATAAAAACCGGTTTACCTTGCCATTTAACCGTAACTGTTTGCCCTACCGCAATATTTGATAGATCAACCTCAATTGATGATAAAGCAAGCACGTCTGCGGAAGGGTTTAAGGAATCAACGAGAGGCCAAAGCGTACACACAGCCCCAACTGCTGCAACACTACTAGCCGTTAGAACCATAAAATCACGACGTGTAGTTTGTTTGTTTTTATTATCTTCAGTATCCGACATATAATATTAAAGTGACATAAATTAACGATTATTATTACTACCGCTTTGGGTATTATTAAGATTATTTGGATTTTCTAGTTCTTCATAAGGATTTATTATGGGAGGTTCAGCGTCTGCAGCACTATCTGCTTGTTTTGGTGTAAGCTTATTTATTTCATCTTCTAACACTTTTGCCCCTGTCCCTTCTTCATGCTTATATTCTCCGGGATTACTTAAGCAATTCCAAAAACTAACTAAATGATTCCAATTAGGACCGAGTTTTGTAGTACAATTTTGAGCAACTGCTTTAGTTGTATCTAATATCTCAACTGTAGTTTCAGTAAAGTAATCTATAAACCCGATTTTTTTTAAGCCCAATACTGTATAATATAAAGTAATCAAGGAAGCAACTGCTATAATTAAATACCATTTAGTGATAATAGACCACAGAAAAAATCCCATAGGATTAGCTGCAATTAACCTTCGTAAAGCCTGCCACATATATTTTTCTCAAAAAAATTTATTAATAATATTCATCTTTATTTTATATCACTACATTAGTAAAAATAAAGCAAAATCACGTAATATTATAAATATTTTTAATTAAATAGGAACTCAAGAAGAATGAAATCGGTAAAAATACTAAATTCATTCCTATCGTAATAAAAATTAATTGTAAGTTATTATCTTGTAATATTAAGCCCGTCATTATAATATTCGGAATTAATAGCGGCATAATAAACGTACCGACAAAGTTAGCATTCTTCTTAAAATAACATTGCACGCTACCGGATAACACTACTAAACTACTTGATAAAACTAACATCATCCATACGCTAATAAAGAAAAATATTATCTCAAGCAAAGTTTGATCAAAAAAAACATAAATAATGGGTAAAACAAAAACCAGCCCTACCGTACTACTGATAAATATAGCAAAAAATTTAGCTAATATAATTTTTTCATAACTGACCGCCGATAACAATAATTCTAAAGTACCGTCTTCCAAATCAGATTTAAATATAACCGCAGAAAAACCGATTAATGAAATTAATAAACAAATTACCGAAAAAATTAAACCGAATTTGTTAATATCCCTTTCACTGTTAATTAAAACAGTACTAATTATGCAAAATAAAAAAAATATAACTATATATTTAATTATATTATTAATACGATTCTGCACTATAAATTCACGCTTAATTAATAAAAGTAAGTTATTCATGATTATTAAATACATTATAAATTAAGTACATTATTGCAGAAACCGTCAAACCTATACCAATTTCAACAATAACTATAGCGATATGCTGAGCAAGTAACTTATCATCGATAAAATTTGTTAATGTATAATAATTTAAATAATTATCGTTAAAAAAGAGTGATATTGTTCCTACAATTGCATATATTGCTACACCTAAAACAGCAATAGAAATTAGCACGTTAGGAGGAAAATATCTGCTTAATTTTCGATTGCCGTAAACTAAATCATAAGCAATGAGAGCGGAAGCAAATATAACACCCGCTTGAAACCCTCCACCCGGGGAAGATTCACCATTAAGCTGAATATATATACTATATAAAATTATATAAGGTATTATAAAACTAGTGATATATTTTATTATCGGATACGCTTTTAATATAGTGGCATCCTTACTCTCTGCTATGTCATTCCCACGAAAGCGGGAACCCCCTTTCACTTCCTCAAGTTTCTTTGAAAATACCAACAACACAGCAATTCCTGCAATTAAAATTACGCTAGTTTCACCTAAAGTATCATAAGCGCGGTAGCTTGCAAGAATAGCCGCAACAAAAGAAGGTACACCTATATCTCTAGAGGTGTTTGCGAGATAATATTTACTTGAATACATATGAATAGGAGCATTATCATCACCGTAATTCGGTAATTCTAACCCTATATAAGCAAGAGTTACTACAAACAATAAACATATTAAACTTGCGGGAATAATATTAGTTCTCTCAATATTCTTTAAATCAGGAGGTAATTTACGTAACAAATTCAAATATACGCATGTTGATAAGCAAGCTCCAAGTGCTGCCTCGGTCATTGCGACATCAGGGGCATCCATAATAAGATAAGACACACCGATTAATAAGCTAAATATTGACGCAGCAATAACTGCATTTAGTAAATCTTTAGCAAAAATTATTTTTATTGAGATTAAAATCAATAAAAAAGCAATTAAGTTAAGTAGGTAATTGCCGAGATCAAAATTTAAAGCTGTTGTTACTGACATACGGTTGTTAAAATTTAATGTCATTGCGAGGAGAAACGTAGTTTCGACGTGGCAATCTTATTAAGCAGCCTGAGATTGCTCCGTCAAATTACTTCGCAATTTTCTTCGCAATGACGGTAGCTCGAATTTTCATAAATAACGATGCTTTACCGAGCGCATGAGTTGCTACCGGATTTAGTAAGAAAATCAATAAAGCCGCTAAAATTAATTTACCGGAGTTAACAATATCTGCTTCAATGCACGCAAAACCTGTTAAGCAAACAGGCACTCCAAAACTTTCAATAACACTTGCTGCATGTAATTTAGTATAAAAATCAGGAAATCTAAAAAAACCGATTATCCCTGAAAATATAGCAAATAATCCAATAATTACTAATAATATTCCTATATAGTATAGTGTCATTGTGTTTATCCTTTTTTCGTCATTCCCGCAAGACCTTGTTGCGTAGATATAAAAAAAAGTAGCTGCGAACTAAGAAAAGTAGTAAATTGACAAAAAACTTAACCACAAGTGTGTATGTCAAAGCTACAAAAAGTTTGCAACTGGAAAGAATATAACAGAAGTTTAAAG
>NZ_MXAX01000081.1:75-586 GCF_019249195.1 Rickettsia sp. TH2014
CGCAACAACGCCTTGCGAGGAGGGACATAGTCCCGACATGGCAATCTTGTCAAACATTCTGAGATTGCGGACGTACAAAATTTTCAATTTTTCCTCGCAATGACGGATAAATAGGTCTACGCAAGCAAGCCTTCCTCGCAATGACGTTGTTTACCTTTGATTAGGTTTATCTTTTATTGTAAACACCTGTTCTTTAGGATCTGCTACTCCTAAAACTTTCTTTGCTTGTTCTTCTAACATATCCTTATTTAACGATTCCGTTCGGAGTAATTTGACGTTATGTTCAAGTTCTACTCTTTCTGCGCGTAAGCCTTTTAGTTCATCATAAGCTTTTTCAAGCTGCCTATTTACTTTTAAATACGCAATAATCCCTTTGTTACCATATATGCAATGAAAAACAAAATATCCAAGCAGTAAGGCTAAAAAGATATTTAGAATTATTTTTTTAGAATGATTGTTTAAATGTATTATCATGGTAATCCTCCCATTTTTAATCGCAATAGAGAGTAGA
>NZ_MXAX01000081.1:599-709 GCF_019249195.1 Rickettsia sp. TH2014
AGAGCTAATTTTTGTATTGGTGTTATACCGCCAATAGCCATATTAAGTCTTTCGTTATTATAAGACCAAAGCCATTGAGTTGCAAGATCCTGTGCTTCTTGTATATTAAC
>NZ_MXAX01000082.1:0-1052 GCF_019249195.1 Rickettsia sp. TH2014
CTAAACTGCAATACGGAGGCACGACCCATTGGTGTTGTCATTTAGTGTTTGGGGTGGGTGGTCTTCGGGGGTGGCGTTGTCCACTATTTCCGTATTTTCTTGTTTTTTGGGTTTGTCATTTGAACTTTTTACATAAGCGGTATAATTATACATGATTAATCCGTTTCCTATTGTTTTTTATTTAATAATCTTAACTTTAAGATTAACTCAAAAAATTTCAACCTAGTTAATTAATTTATTTATTTTAACTAAAAATATGTATATGATAAAAATATCACAATTTAGATATTACGATATTTAATACAATAAAAGATGATTTTTATTGCATATATGATAAGAATAAGTTTTATTATAAATAAATATTAATAATTACTTAGGTTATGAGAAATAATAAAAACCAAATGTATATTATAAAAATTATTATAGCCCTAGCTATGATTACGGGCATAATATTTTTATGTTTATTTTATTCTTCATTAACTCCGTCTAAGCTTAAGATTGGTGCAAAAACTAGTAATATGGACGATTCACCTAAAATTAAGTTCACTCTTATAGATCAAGAAGGAAAGGAATTTGATAGTACCCATTTGCAAGGTCATTTAAGTTTGATTTATTTTGGTACTACCTATTCTTTGTATGACAATCAAGCACTAAAAAGAGTAGAAGATATTATTAAGATTTTGAAGAAAGAGAATATTTTAGTACAAGTAGTTTTTATTACTTTAGATCCTGAGCATGATACAAGTGAGGTATTAAAAAAATATTTAGAAAAAATAGATGGTAATTTTATAGGTTTAACGGGGAGAGGAGAAGATATTGAACAATTAGCAGATCAATTTAAGGTCTTCTATACATCCAAAATATTTGATGTAAAAACAAACAAATATGAATTACAACATTCTAATTTTGTGCATTTAATTAGCAGCCAGGGAAAATTTTTAAAGCATTATTGCTTAGGCTTACTGAAATGTAATAGTTGAGATTTAATCTTACATTTAGTAAAATTAAGATAATANNNAATGGAGGATTAGAGATGAATCTAAATCAAAAAA
>NZ_MXAX01000083.1:0-6255 GCF_019249195.1 Rickettsia sp. TH2014
TTTCATTCGGGTATTGGTTACAAAAAACCTATGGATGTTTATCTGAATTATACGCAAAATTATTATCAATTAGCTGCTTAACAATATAATAAAAATAGGAAACGAATTTGATTATTTTTTGTCTTGATTTCTCAGTCCATTATATTTATAGCTATAGTTCCAACATTTTTGGGTTCTATAGAAGAGTGTTGGCTAAATTGAGTTATAGTTGCTATTCTATCCGTTTTAATTACCTGAGAATATTTAAAAACATGAGCTTTTTTCATAATAATTACCTATAAATTGTTGTATTAAAATATTAAAATTGTAAATAAAAAATCAATATTATAATACTAAGAAATTATATTTAGGTTAACAAATGAGTTTAAAATCCGCTTGGCTTGATACGCCTCTTGGTTCAATGCTGGTAATTAGTGATGAAGAGAGGATTTATTTACTCGATTTTGCTGAAAGTAAAGGGTTAGAGCATAAAATTAAAAGACTTAAAGCTAAAACAAAATCAGCTATTACGGAAGATCGCACTAAACCTATTCTATCAATTGAAGAGGAGTTAAAATTGTACTTTAACGGTACTTTGCAAAAATTTAATACTTCTATATATCTTTTAGGAAGCGAATTTCAAAAATTAGTATGGCAAGAGCTAATGAATGTACCTTACGGTGAAACAAGAAGTTACTTTACTCAAGCTAAATTAATAGGTAGAGAAAGATCTTATAGAGCCGTTGCAAATGCTAACGGAGCAAATAAATTCGCTATAATTATTCCCTGCCACCGCATCATCAATAATAACGGCGAGCTTGGGGGCTACGGCTCAGGGCTAGATCGTAAAAAATGGCTTATTGAACATGAGAGACAGAATTATTAAATAAAAAATCAATGCCTGAATTTCGGTTACAGTGGTTTTAAGAAGTTCGTATAATATAATTATAAATTTATATTATAGGATAAATTAATATGTTTAATGAGCTTCAAATTAATGAGATTCAAAGGCAAGAATATTATCAGGCATTAATTAATAAAGATGATAGATATGAAAATATCTTTTTTTGTAGCGGTTAAAACCACAGGAGTATTTTGTAGACCGACTTGCTCTGCACGAAAGCCTAAATTTGAAAATTGTGAATTTTATAAAACTGCTAAGGAAACTTTGCATGCTTCATATAGACCTTGTCAGCGTTGCAAGCCTCTTTCTCATCCTTACGAAGCTTCAGATTTAGTTCGCACTCTTGTTGACGCTGTTGAGCTTGAGCCTGCTAAGAGGTGGAAAGATAGTGATTTTGATGAGCTATCAGTAGATGCTTCTACAGCACGTCGCAAATTTAAAAAACGTTTTGGTATGACGTTTGTAGAATATGCAAGAGCAAGGCGTATGGGTATTGCGATGAAGCAAATTCGCATGGGTGAATCAGTAATTAATACACAAATTGATATGGGTTATGAGTCAAGTAGCGGTTTTCGAGATGTTTTCTCTAAAATAATGGGCGGACCGCCGACAAAACTTAATAAGCATTTAAATATTTTAAAAGCTGCTTGGTTAGATACCACACTTGGGGCTATGATTGCAATTAGTGATGAAAAGCTACTTTACTTATTAGAATTTGTTGATAGAAGAGGTTTAGAGCTGGAAATTGAAAGGCTAAGAATTAAGACGAAATCTGCTATTATTCCTAGAAGTACTAAACCGATTTTAATGATTGAAGAGGAGCTTAAATTGTACTTTAACGGTACTTTGCAAAAATTTAATACACCTATATATCTTTTAGGGAGCCCATTTCAAAAAATGGTTTGGCAAGAGTTAATTAATATACCTTACAGCAAAACACGAAGTTATTTAAATCAGGCTTAAGTTTTGGGCAAACCTACTTCTTATAGAGCTATTGCAAATGCTAACGGCATGAATCAGTTAGCAATAATTGTTCTTTGCCATCGTATTATTAATAGCAATGGCGAACTTGGAGGATATGGCGGAGGATTACATCGTAAAAATGGCTTATTGAACATGAAAGAAAATTTACAACAAATTAGAAATATTTTACTTGAGAATTCTACTATTCCTTTAGAACGTAGGACGATGTTCTTTAAAACTAATGAAGGAGAGTATGGCGAGCATGATAAATTTATTGGTGTTACTGTGCCGACTTTACGTAAAATAGCTAAAAGTTATTATAATTTAGATGGGGGGGTTTAAGCAGACTTATTACTTCAGAATTTAATGAAGAAAGATTTTTAGCGTTAGCTATTTTGATTATGCAATATCAGAAAGCACAAGATAAAGAGTTTTTATAATTTTTATTTAAACAATATAAAATACGTAAATAATTGGAATTTAGTGGACGCATCAGCTCATCACGCTGTAGGAGCTTATTTATGGGATAAAGAAAAGGACTATCTTTTTACATTAACAAAATCGGAAATTCTTTGGGAGAGACGAATAGCTATGGTCGCTACTTGGTATTTTATCAAAAATAATCAATTAGATACAACTTTTGAAATAGCAAAATTACTCTTAAACGATAAACATGATTTAATGCATAAAGCAGTAGGTTGGATACTACGTGAAGCAGAAAAAAAGATGAAAAACAGTTAATAGATTTTTTTGGATCGTTATATATCACAAATGCCAAGAACCGCAGTTCGTTATGCAATAGAGAAATTTCCTGAAGAGGTACGTAAGAATATTTTGCAAAAAAAATAACTTATGCTAGTATACTCGTTTAATTTGAAAAATTGGCTACGTTATCTTTTGTTGATAATCCTCACGTACTAGTATGTGCGCAGCGTTTATCAGCTTCAAGATGCCTTGCTCTTTTCCAAATTAAACTTCGTTAACCAACTCTTCATTTATTAGATGTATATTCAATTTTAATTTAGCAAAGGTATTATTATGTTAAAAACTTTATTAGTCGGTTTTATAACTTTAATTTGTGCAGTAAGCTATGCTGATGACCAAACAACTCAAAATCCTAATTCTACAAATTCTTCTTCTGATCAGCCCAATGATATATTACCTGCAGAGGCAGCCGTTAACTTTGCCCAGCCTTGGGCAAGACCTACAACAAATGTGCAAGGTAAAGTTAGCAATTCTGCTATGTATTTTACATTAATAAATACTAGAAGTAAGAGTTATAATTTAGTGAATATATCTTCAGATAAGATAAGCGGAATAGAAATCCATCAAACAATTAATGATCAAGGAGTTAGTAAAATGGTAAAAGTCGATTATCCATTTTCAATTGCCGGTAATATTAACGTTGATTTTAAGCCCGGTGGCATGCATGTTATGCTTTATGACCCGAAAGTAGATTTAAACGCAGGAGATGAGTTTAAAATAACCTTTTTCTTCGATGATAACACGACAAAAACGGTTAATGTTAAAGTAGCAAATGATAATCCGTATAATAAAACAGGGAATTAAGAAAAACGTCATTGCGAGCAGCTATAAGCTGCGTGGCAATCTCATGAAATAATAACAAACCCCTACTCCTGAGATTGCTCCGCCAATTACTTCGTAATTTTCCTCGCAATGACGATAGGCTAAACAATATGACCCTAGAAATTACCGGAAGTGAGTTAATTAAATCTAAACTTATAGATGCTCCCGAACGCTGCGGGGTTTATCGGATGTTTGATGTTAACAAGCAGGTGATTTATGTCGGTAAAGCTAAAAATTTAAAGAAACGCCTTACTAATTACATTAAAAGCGATTTAGATAATAAGACGCTTCGGATGATTGCAAATACTTGTTTTTTAGAGTATAGCATCACTAATTCCGAAGTTGAGGCACTCCTTTTAGAAGCCCAACTAATCAAAAAATTTCAGCCGAAATTTAATATTCTTCTTAAGGATGATAAGTCTTTTCCTTTCATCAAGTTACGTTTAGATCATGATTTCCCGCAATTGCTAAAATATCGAGGTAAAACTCTAAGTGACGGGAAGTTTTTCGGTCCTTTTGCTTCGAGTGCGAAAGTTAATACTACTTTAACGAAATTGCAAAAAATCTTTAAATTACGTTCCTGCGCGGATAATTACTTTAATTCACGTACTCGTCCTTGTCTGCAATATGAAATAAAACGTTGTTATGCTCCTTGCGTCGGTAAAATAAATAAGGAGGACTATAAGGGCTTAGTATCTCAGGTTAAAGATTTCTTACGAGGTCGTACTAAAGAACTTCAAGAGAACTTATCTAAAAAGATGGAAGAACTAAGTAGTCAGATGCGTTTTGAAGAGGCGGCAGAAATTAGAGACCGTATTAAGGCACTTAGTTATGTGCAGCTTAAGGCAGGTGTTTCAGATATTGTTAAAGACGCAGATATAATCGCTATTGTAGAAAAGAACGGACATTATTGTGTGGAAGTGTTTTTATATAGGGCAGGGCAAGCATGCGGTAATATTCCTTATTTTCCTACTTCTACTGAAAATAGTACCAAAGAAGAAGTATTAGAATATTTTTTATTACAATTTTATCAAAAACAACAAGTTCCTGCGGAAATTATAATTAATCATGAAATTAATGATAAAGAGAATGTGATAGAGGCGATTAAAAAAATCAATAATATTACTAAACTCAATATTATAATACCTATTAGTGGCGGTAAAGCCAAGCTAGTTCAGAATGCCGCAATAAATGCTTTATTCTCTCTAGAGCAATATTTGAAGAAATTTGCAAAAAATCAAGAGATTATGCTTGAAATCAAAGAGCTATTTGGTCTTTCTGAAATTCCTGAAAGAATTGAGATTTATGATAATAGTCATATTCAAGGTAAGTTTGCAGTCGGCGTTATGGTAGTTGCCGGTAAAGCCGGTTTTGATAAAAAGGAATACCGGGTTTTTAATTTAAATATATATCATTCAAGTGCTCTATTATGTCATTCCCGCTCTCTCGTATGTCATCCCCGCGAAAGCGGGGATCCAGAAAGGTTAATGGATTCCTGCTTTCGCAGGAATGACATAAAAGATGACGGGTATGACATTGTAGGTGACGATTATGAAATGCTCAGGCAAGTTTTAACACGAAGATTAACTAGACTTAAGAATGAACCGCATAAATTGCCAAGTTTGATGATTATAGACGGCGGCAGGGGGCATTTAGGCGTAGTTAAAGAGGTAATGGATAAATTTGAAATGAATATTCCTTTTGTTTGTATGTCAAAAGGAGTAGATAGAAATGCCGGTCTTGAGCAGTTCCATATGACAGGTAAAGAAGTATTTACTCTGGATAAAAATTTGCCGATTATGAAATATTTACAAATCTTGCGGGATGAGGCGCATAATTTCGCCATAAAGAATCATAGACTCGGTAGATCGCGTGCCATAAAATTATCAAGCCTTGATGATATAGATGGTATAGGTGAAACTCGTAAAAAAGCATTGCTGTACTATTTCGGTTCTTATAAAGCAGTATGTGATGCAACAATAGATGAGCTTACTAAAGTAAACGGTATTAACAAGTCACTTGCCGAGATGATTTTTAGAACGTTGCATAAGAGCTTATGAATAATTACTCATAATGTCCCCACATGCTAAGTATTTTTATAATTTTTTTATCCTCTAATATTTCATAAACCAGTCTATGTTGTAAATTAATTCTTATAGAACGTTTACCAACTAAATCGCGATAAAGTTTTTTACTATTTAATGGCATTGAATTTATTGTTAAGGATTTACATAAATTTTCTGCTTTATCGGCTAATTTAGCTGCTTTTAAATTTTGTATATCTTCAATTGCTTTTTTTTTGTGTACAGTATAGTATATATCATTTCCATGCTTCTTCATGGCTAATACATTCTTCTAACGGTTCTTTACTAGCTTCAATGATTCTTTTTACTAAGCCTGGTTTAGAGTACAAATATAAAGTTTCTTGTAATCCCTCGTAATCTTGTTCTGATATGATTACCGCATTATTACGTTTTCCCTTTATATAAATAGGCTCATGAGTTTTATTTGTTTCATCAATAAGAGTAAATAATTTAGCTCGTGCTTGCGAGCTTGTGTAAATAGCCACAATATTATCTCTACAATAAGTTTTATAATCAAGTGTACCACATTATGTACGTAATAGCAATAATTTGTTTTAAATATCAGTTTCATATAGAAAAAACTAATTTTATAACTCATAATTATATGGTAGTATGAGTTATAAAATAAATATTTATAGCTCATGATATGGAATTGGCAGCATAAAGATTGACCTAACTTTAAATATAATCAGAAACATATATTAAATTTAGGGTCATGCCTCCATATTGCAGTTATGC
>NZ_MXAX01000084.1:0-5235 GCF_019249195.1 Rickettsia sp. TH2014
TTTCATTCGGGTATTGGTTACAAAAAACCTATGGATGTTTATCTGAATTATACGCAAAATTATTATCAATTAGCTGCTTAACAATATAATAAAAATAGGAAACGAATTTGATTATTTTTTGTCTTGATTTCTCAGTCCATTATAGAGCTAAAAATACTAAATTTCCTATAGGATTTATATCAATTGGACCAGCATCATTATTCACATAATTATATACAGCATTAGCACTAATATTGATTGTTCCAAGCTCTGTTGCCCAACTACTATCTTTTACCTGAAGATTTGATTTAACATTTACAATAGCATCTAATCCGTTTGTAATCGTGGTATCAGTAGTTGCGGCAGCAAAAACTATATCTCCATAATCTGCGGCTTGAATAGTTAATTGTCCGTTAATACCCTGAAAATCTATATCATTAATAAAATAAGTATCTGTAGGAACGTTATTGCCGAGCCCGGGAGCAAACGGATTAGCACAGCCCGCTGCATTTACAGCAGCTGCAGCTGCTGCTTGACTCGGAGCAACGCCGTTTAAAGTAACATTTACCCCAGCAGGGATAGTCATATTTAATGAGTGATTTGCTAGAAGTAAATCCGGTGGAACGATACAGCCAACCACTGTATTCTGTGGAAAAGTCACCGATGCACCGATAGCATTTACATATATACTGGCAATTGCATTCACATCGGCAGTAACGCTATCTACATTATTAAACGTAAGTAGAGAACCTAGAGCAAAAGGAACATTACCGTCATTTTGATCCAAATTAACCCCACTAAATAAAACCGCATCATCTGCTATCACGTCTTGGTTGTCTAGAGCTAAAGAGCTAGTACTCGCAAGTATCATTGCCGCCGCTGAGGCTGTCGTAAACATGCCTTTTTTAATTAAATTTTTAGAGTATTTTTCGTTGAGTTGACATAACGTCTCCTAAATTTGGGCTTAATTTTCTAAATTATCAATTCGGGACTAGTATTCATTAAACAAATATAAATTTTCTGTATTTTGGAAGATTTTTAAAAATCTTTGGTAAATGAGATTAAGATAAAAATTCTTAATATTTTCGCTAGGTTCTGTGAACATTTCTAATTAATTTGCTATTTTTTAGAGATGTTCACAGAACCTATGTTGCACTTTTAAAAAAAGTTAATAATAAAATTAATTTTTTATTCATAGCTTTAATTAATATTAATAATAAAAGAGGATAAGATGAAATGATTAATAATTATTAAAAGAACAAAAATTTTTCTAACTTATAATTTTGTTATATAAATAACACATTACTTTTAGTTGAAAAACGTTAATTAAATACTAAAATATCTATAAAAATACTTATAAATAAAGTATTTTCTACTTATAGAAAGTAACTATAAATTACTTTTTTTTGTTTAAAATAAATTAAACTTTATGTATTTTTATAGAGATTCGGTAAATCGTATATAAAACTTAAGAAATACCCAAACCGTCATTGCGAGAAGAAACAGCAAGTTTCGACGAAGCAATCTCAGGTTATTTGACAAGATTGCCACGCTCATTTACGTTCGCTCGCAATGACGATATGAGCAAAATCTATAAATTTTTGCATAAACAAATTGATTTGCTACGAATAATAGAGTATATAGTATAAACATAATTAATTCTCGGGGCGTAGCGCAGCCTGGTAGCGCATCTGGTTTGGGACCAGAGGGTCGGGAGTTCGAATCTCTCCGCCCCGACCATAAAAACATAAATTATAATGTCAAAAGACGACCTCATTCAGTTTACAGGTACAGTACTTGAACTTTTACCTAATGCTACTTTTAGAGTAAAGCTTGAGAATGATCATGTAATTATTGCTCATACTTCCGGTAGGATGCGTAAAAATCGTATCAGAATATTACTAGGAGATAAAGTTACGGTAGAAATGACTCCTTATGATTTAACTAAGGGGCGTGTGATTCATCGTCACTAGTCTTAAATATGAAGCGGAATCAAAAAACATTAGACTCCTTGCACAACCTATCTTATAAAGAGGAATTTGAAGGAAACACGGAACGCAACACCGCAGCGTACAAAAGCGTACGTGAGGATGCGAGTACCGGATTGACATGCAAATTACCTTTAGAAGGAGGTTATACAAGGAGTCTATTACCTATTATATTAGCATCAAGCTCTCCTGCAAGAATTGAGTTACTAAACAGAATCAAAATTATCCCTTCACAAATTATTCCGGCAGATATAGATGAAACACCTAATTTGCGTGAATTACCCGCTCCCTTAGCCATAAGACTTGCTTACGAAAAAGCTATAAAAGTTGCATCTCAAATAGAGGAATCCGCTATAATTATAGCTGCCGATACCGTAGCGGCAGTAGGTAGAAGAGTATTGCCGAAAGCTACTACTTATGAAGAAGTCAAGAATTGTATTAAGATGGTATCCGGACGTCGTCATCGTGTCTATACCGGTTTATGTATTATCAAAAAAGAGAATGATCAGCTTACAATTAGACAAAAAATAGTTCAGACTATTGTTAAGTTTAAAAAATTAAGTGATGAAGAGATTAATTTTTATTGTTCTTTGGATGAGGGAATAGATAAAGCCGGCGGGTGCAAAATTTACGGTTATGCAGAAGCTTTTATCTCATTTATTTCCGGCTCATATTCAAATGTTATGGGGTTACCTTTATTTGAAACGGTAAATGCTCTAACTTCTTTAGGTTTTAAGGTATATAATCGCTAATAGTCGGGGCATTTGCCCGCGTGGATACCCAAATCGTCATCGCGAGGAAATTGCATAGCAATTGACGAAGCAATCTCAGGAGGCTTGCCAAGATTGCCACGCCGGCATGAATGCCGGCTCGCAATGACAACTTTTAAACCACGCACATAAATTACCTAGCTACTTAATTCCCAGGCTCATCCAAATGACTTCTCTCATAATTTTCATGGCGCTCTTGGGCTTCAATACATAATGCAGCAATAGGTCGTGCTTCTAATCTTTTTATACCTATTGGGTCGCCTGTTTCTTCACAGTAACCGTATTCCCCATTTTTAATACGTGATAATGCTTCTTCTATTTTACTCATTAATTTACAATATCTATTTCTACTACGAAGCTCAAAAGCTCTTTCTGTTTCATGAGTAGCACAATCGTTAAGATCGGATTCTTTTAAATTTTCTTCCTTTAAATGATTTAAAGTCTCTTGAGATTCCTTTAATAAATCCTCTTTCCATCTTAAAAGTTTTTGTCTAAAATATTCTAGGTGATTAGGACGCATATATTCTTCATCTTTAGAAGGTTTATATCCCATAGGTAATTTAGGTGTTTCTAGCATATTAATATCTCAATATTAGCTTTTAAGAGGCTATCAGTAAACAAATTTTTCGGTAATTTAGTTCTTTTTTGCTGCAAATTATAAGATTTTTTTTTGAAATATGAATAACTATTCCGACAAAAATCTTATTAATTTTCGCTAAAAAAGCTCTTTAATTACTAATTAAAGTTTATTTACTGATAGCCTCTTATATATTATGTTTATAAGGTTTTTAAAATAATATAATATACGACTTAAAATTAACGCAAGAAGATTATGAATATTAATATATTTTATTTTTTAATTGGATATGCGGTAGTATATACAGCCTCTAAATGCTTTATACTTGTTTTAGTATAGTTTTGTGTAGTAGATAGACTTTTATGACCTAATAGCTCTTGAATAGAGCGTAAATCTGCACCATGCTCAAGCAAATGCGAAGCAAAACTATGCCTAAATGAATGAGCAGTTAAATGCTGCGGTAAACCATAAAAATGCTTTAATTTAATTAATTCACGATTAAATACCGGTGGCTGCAATTTCTTACCCTGCTTTCCTCTAAATATTGGTTCATTATCGCCTAGCTTATACGGCAATATTTCTAAATATTGGGTAATTAAATTTTTAGCAATCGGTAACCACGGAATTATTCTTTCTTTACTACCTTTACCTATTATTCTTATAAATTCTAGATTTTGTAGATGAAGTTTTGTAATTGATAATGCCTCCGATATACGTAGACCTGAAGCATATATAAGAACAAGTAGGGATTTATTTCTAAGTTCTACCCACTTAACATTCCCGTATTCTTCAATATGTTCAAGTGATATTACTACATCATCCTCCGATAAAGCTTTTGGTAACAATTTAGTCTTTTTAGGAGTTTTTATAGAAAAAATTATATGACTATTTAATTGTGTTGTTTTCTCTAAAAACCTATAAAAATTTTTTACTGCAGATAAACCACGCGAAATTGAAGAAGTGGTAAAATTATCACAGTTACGTTTTGCAAGCCAACTTCGGATTAATCTTATATCTGCGGTTTTAATATGATTTATCGTTACAAGCTCTGAATGATAATAATTCATAAACTCAAGGAAATGCTTAAGGTCATTATTATAAGAAATTACTGTATGATTAGAGTAATTTCTTTGCAAAACGAGGTATTTTTGCCACTTATCTATTAATTCTTGAATTGATGTGTCCAACATTTATAAAAACTTAACTATTTTTAATATTATTCTTAATGCTAACAATTATTGACTCATAATTTTATAAATGTTAGCATGAATTGAGGGTTTATGTTTACATATACGTAACCTATAAAACACAAAAAATTTTTTAAGTAAAAAATTTAATTTATTTTAGGAGAATGAATAATGTTAAATAATACACAATTTTTAGATTTAATGAAATCCTATATGAATCCGGAATTTTATATGAGTTCTATGAAAAATATCCCTAGTGTAGATCTTTCATCTATCACAAATACAATGCAAAGAGCTATGAATATTCTTTTAACAACTAACCAAATTGCTACAGAAAGCATGCAATCTTTGCTTAAGAAAAATTCCGAGATTATACAAAATAATGTTAATACTATTTTGAATACCGCCAAAGAAGCAGCAAATTCTAAAGATTTCAAACAAGCTAGTGAATGTCATCAAAAATGTTTAAGATCTATTTATGAAACATCTATGGATAATGCTAAGGAATTAGCAAGTATTGCTTATGAGTCTTCAAACAAAATATTAGAAGCCGCAAATAAGCATATTGCCGAGAATGTTCATCATGCTTCTAATAATATGCAAAATATGGCAGAACAAGTACAAAAAAACTTTAATAAGAAATCTATGTAATTTTTAACTATTTTTTTATGTCATTCCTGCGAAAGCAGGAATCCATAATAACGCGAGATAAATCGAGCTTTTAATTTCAAAAA
>NZ_MXAX01000084.1:5259-6016 GCF_019249195.1 Rickettsia sp. TH2014
TGGATTCCTGCTTTCGCAGGAATGACATAAAGGAGCTATATGGCTGCTCGCAATGAGGGTTCGGTATCGCACGCAATGACTATTTACCCGAATTACTCGCTTTTCTGTTTAACCAATTTTGTAAATAAGACTCTGCTAGCTCCTGATCTTCTATAATAATTACATTTTCAGCATTACGTTTATCAGCAGCTGCTGTAAAATTAAACGAACCGGTTATTACTTTCTTTCTATCGATAATGATAACTTTATTATGAGCGATTCCCGGTACTTTATCTATGTCCACATCAATTTTTGCTCGTTGTAATTCATGCAATTTAGAAAATTTTTGCTTAAAATTACTACGATCAAGCAATATTCTAACTTTTACTCCTCGCATCTGTGCATTAATAAGCGCAGTAGTAATCAGTACATCACTCATACCGTATGCTTGCATATAAATAGATTCTTCAGCTCTATCTATCTGATTTGCTATAAACTTAGTACAACCGGCAGGAGGAGTAAAACATGTACTAACTTTACTTCTTGAAAGCTCTGAAATATTGTAATGCTTTATTTTTGGCGCAGATGAAGCTAATGATTTTTGATTTATTAGATTAGTAAAATAATCTGGATTCTGTCCATAAATACCTAAAGCAACTCCTAAGATAAAGGCAATAGATATTTCTATAAATTTACTATTTTTTCTCTTCACAATTTTTATATATTCTGAATAAATGAAAAATCGGCAGACGAAGTTTAATTTGGAAAAGAGCAAGGT
>NZ_MXAX01000084.1:6125-6194 GCF_019249195.1 Rickettsia sp. TH2014
AGAGCTAATTTTTGTATTGGTGTTATACCGCCAATAGCTATATTAAGTCTTTCGTTATTATAAGACCAA
>NZ_MXAX01000085.1:0-534 GCF_019249195.1 Rickettsia sp. TH2014
TTTCATTCGGGTATTGGTTACAAAAAACCTATGGATGTTTATCTGAATTATACGCAAAATTATTATCAATTAGCTGCTTAACAATATAATAAAAATAGGAAACGAATTTGATTATTTTTTGTCTTGATTTCTCAGTCCATTATAAATCTAATGGATAAAATGACAAAAAAGAAATAGAACCCGAAAACTCTAGGTCAAAGGGACATCCCTTTGTACCTAAAAGCGTTAGGACTTGAGAAGCCGGTTGAGCTCGGAAATAGAGAGTCCAGTAACTTTAGAGATAAAAGCGATATCAGAACCAGCATTAAGCATATTTCTAGCTACTTCTATAGTTCTCTTAGCTTCCCCAATCTGCATGCCTTTAGCTTCCCCAATCTGCATGCCTTGGACCATACCTTTTTGCACGCCCTCATCAATATATTTATCAGCAATAGTTCTCATAAGTCCCTCTTGATCTTCTTTTTTTAAGTAGCTAGCTATGATCTTAGCAAGCTCCACTTGTTTATCTTCAGATACCTTAGCATCACTATACCA
>NZ_MXAX01000086.1:0-193 GCF_019249195.1 Rickettsia sp. TH2014
TTTCATTCGGGTATTGGTTACAAAAAACCTATGGATGTTTATCTGAATTATACGCAAAATTATTATCAATTAGCTGCTTAACAATATAATAAAAATAGGAAACGAATTTGATTATTTTTTGTCTTGATTTCTCAGTCCATTATACTTAACATCTATTTTTGCCATAACTCCTTAACTATAATTCTCTCTTATT
>NZ_MXAX01000086.1:211-553 GCF_019249195.1 Rickettsia sp. TH2014
ACTATTTACTCTAAACTGCAATACGGAGGCACGACCTAATAATTGTACGGACTGCCATTTTGCTATATTACTTAATTCCTTAATTAAATCTCCGACTTCTACATTACTTGTAATCATTTGTTGGTAAAATGTTGGATTATTATGATGTACTACAATAAGAATACTACAAGTCCAAATTATATATACTATTGCAGGAATTAAGCTTCCAAATAAAAACGCCGTCTTTAGCATTTTAGCATCTTTGTTACAATAATTAGTTGTAATAGTTGAGATTTAATCTTACATTTAGTAAAATTAAGATAATANNNAATGGAGGATTAGAGATGAATCTAAATCAAAAAA
>NZ_MXAX01000087.1:0-2044 GCF_019249195.1 Rickettsia sp. TH2014
TTTCATTCGGGTATTGGTTACAAAAAACCTATGGATGTTTATCTGAATTATACGCAAAATTATTATCAATTAGCTGCTTAACAATATAATAAAAATAGGAAACGAATTTGATTATTTTTTGTCTTGATTTCTCAGTCCATTATACTTCTTGGAATTGCTCTATAGCTTATATTGACTCTTGTTATGTATGCTAGCGTCTGTAGTGTTCTTACCATGTTCAGGTCTAATTACCTATAGCAAGATATGTACTATAATTATTTTTTATTGAAAATCTATTATTTGTCTATATAATGCATTTTAGTTTAAATAATTATATTCATAGACCATGGCACAATTACGAACACCACCTTTAGCACCTCTGATAATTGCAGTACTTAATGGCAATATAGAATATACTAGTGAGTTATTACAAAATGGGGTAGATATAAATGTACGTGATAAGAACGGTAATTCTGCGTTACATATAGCCGCAAGTAAAGGATATAAACAAATTGCTGAAATGCTTCTGTTATATGGAGCAACTGTTGATGCACCTAATTTTGAGTTAGCCACACCTCTACATTATGCTGCTGCTAATAATTATAAAGGGGTTACTCAATGTCTTCTTAATATGAATGCGAATAAGGCAGCTGTTAATAAATATAACCAGTCTCCACAAGATTTTGCTAGATTGTTCAATTCTCATGAAGTAATGCCAATATTATGTGAAACTGATAGTAGTGTATGTACTACACCACAACAAAGTCAAATAGTATTAAGTTATAATATAGATATAGGTGGTGTAACAGCTTTATCTATAATGACTGAATTAGCAACATCTCACAAAACAAAGATCGTTATGGCAGATTATCTAAAAATTGTTCCAACTGGTTGTAATACTAATTCTTTATTTATGTATATCTATGATGATATAAAACAAGACACTTATATCAGTTTTAATATACCAGAAACATTAAAGATATTTAGCGAGGCAAAAAATAATGCTCTTAAAGCTTTAGAGAATAGCGATGGTTTGATTATACCTGGAAATGTCAATATGGTTGATGCTAGGTTGTTTGGGGAAGCTATTAGTCCACATGACATGCAATCACATAACTTAGAACGTAATATTGCAGAAATGGCTTTGATTCATGTTGCAACTCAACGCGGCATTCCTATACTTGGTATTTGTGGTGGGCATCAAATTCTTAATACTTATTTTGGCGGCAAGATCGGTCATAAGAGTGATGATCATAATTCATATGTTAATATTATTCCAGATTCTGAACTTTCACAAATAATTTTTGGTAAACCAAGTATGAGCATAGGAAAAGAAAAATTCTGGGAGGCTCATCAGCAAGTTGTAAAAGAGATAGGGGGCACTAATCACATCAACGGTAAGCACGATTTGTTTAAAGCTGTAGCTTATACCAATGATGATATTGAAGCCATAGAATCACAATTTGGGGCATCTATTATGGGAATACAATTTCATCCTGAAATGTCTACGTATAGCAATGCATTCACTTGCTCAGAGAAAGCAAGAGATAAGAAAATTTACTTAGCATTTCAGCAATCAGTACGTTCCTTCCATAATAAACAAGTTTTGCTGACGGAATTTAAAAATAGTAAACATTATTCTAAAACTCAACACCCAACTGAAGATATCGCTGAAAAACCTATTAATTATGAAAGTAATATATATAACAATAATATAATTGATATGTTTAACGCGACTTCTAGTGATAATAATAATTCAGTTGAGATTATAGGATATACAAATGTAGAAATTCTTGATTGAATCCTAACTATTCTTTTTGGAAAGTAGTAGATACTACGGTAATCCTCCCAATTTTAATCGCAATAGAGAGTAGAGAGTTAAGCTGCAAGAGCTAATTTTTGTATTGGTGTTATACCCCCTATAGCCATATTTGGCCTTTCATTATTATATGACCAAAGCCATTGAGTGGCAAGATCTTGTGCTTCTTGTATACTACCAAATAAATACTGGTCCACCCAATCATATCTTACAGTCCTATTATATCTTTCAATATATGCATTTTGC
>NZ_MXAX01000088.1:0-2007 GCF_019249195.1 Rickettsia sp. TH2014
GGCATAACTGCAATATGGAGGCATGACCTAGTCATTGAAGGTATTTTTGAAGAAAACGGCATTACGACGGTAATGGATTTAAATAATGCTATTGTTAAAATAATAATATATACTGACAAGCTTTTTGAACATTTCGTGACATATTATTGCACTTTATATACAAAATACGATTTAAACTTTTAAATATATTTAAAACCCGAAACAGTAAAATATAATCAGACTGTAATTAATCGATATAGCAAAACATGTAGAGCAGTTTTTGGAGATAGTAAATGCAAAATAGATAAAGCTTTATATAGCGGCATATATAAGGTTAAAGAAATGCTCAAGGAAAGTTTAAGAATACTAGATTTAGATAAAGAAAACGGCTATTATAACGGCGGTTAAATTATATTCGGCGAAAATCATTTTAACAGTAAAGTTCTAAGTAATTTCTGTGATTTGATTATATTAGAGGATATTATACCGGATTATGCTAAAGATACCGAGGAAGTAAAAATTATTGCCGGATGTGATAAAAATTTTATAAGCTGTTGCAATAAATTTAATAATGCTATAAATTTTAGGGGCGAACCGCTAATACCAAAAAAAGATTTTATAAATTTAGTATAATCAATGAAACAAAGTTTTATAAAACTAGTATATGCAGAGCTAAAGAATATAATAAATATGAAAAGCTCCAAACAACAGCAAAAAAAAGAAACGCAATTAATTGATTATTTTAAAATAGTTGAAAGTAATATATTATATACATTTCAAAAAATAAAAAAGGAATATGAAAGAGACTAAACGTTTTTTTAACAAAAATAATAGATTAAATAAAGGTTATGCTAAGACTTTTAGCGTCAATGAGCCTGATAATAATTTTTACCGTAAAAAATTTGAACATATATTACCGCCAATTGATTTAATCAGTGAGTATGAGAGTATTTATCCCGGTACTTTACAGGAATTAATACATATGGCACAAAAAGAACAAGCTCATAAGCATGCTATAGACCTAAACAACTTGAAAATACAGGAAAGAGTCGCTAAATTAACACGAATCTGTTTATTAATATTTGGAATTTGTCTTGTAGTTTCAATTTTTTTTAAAACTTTCTAAATAAAATTAAAGATAAAATATTTTATTTACTTGTAATTTTAAATAAAATAAGTTAAATGCAATATATATTTATTTATAAACATAATACGGAGAGATTTTATTTCTAAAAATAATTTTCCTAAGGCTAATAGAGAAATCAGAGCTAGAGAAGTTCGTCTAGTAGGCGAAAACGGCGAGATGCACGGCGTCGTAAATATTAGAGAAGCATTAGATATGGCGGAAAGAGCCAGCCTTGACTTAGTCGAGATATCACCGAATGCTGTACCCCCTGTCTGTAAAATTCTAGATTTTGGTAAGTTTAAGTATGAAAGCAAAAAGCGTTTACATGAAGCACGCAAAAAGCAAAAAATTGTCGTACTTAAAGAAATGAAATTTAAACCTAATATTAGTATAGGTGATTTTGAAACTAAACTAAGAAAAATAAAAGAGTTTTTAAAAGACGGCGATAAAGTAAAAATTTCTTTATGGTTTAAAGGTAGAGAGATTCTTCACAAAGAAGTTGGTCAAGAACTATTTAAACGTATAGAAGTAGCACTGGAAGGACTCGTTAAGATTGATCAGCATGCTAAAATGGAAGGTAAGCAGATGATAATGATAGTTAGTCCTGACATTAAGGTACAATAAAATATATTACGAGTGAGCGTTGTCTGCGTAGGTCGTCATTACGAGGAGCGAAGCGACGTGACAATCAAAAAACAATAAAAAAATTTTGATTTACAGAATTTTTAACTGGATTGCCACGCAGCCGCCTATGGCTCCTCGCAAGACCTTGTTGCGTAGATATAAAAAAAAGTAGCTGCGAACTAAGAAAAGTAGTAAATCGACAAAAAACTTAACCACAAGTGTGTATGTCAAAGCTACAAAAAGTTTGCAACTGGAAAGAATATAACAGAAGTTTAAAG
>NZ_MXAX01000089.1:0-3712 GCF_019249195.1 Rickettsia sp. TH2014
TCTAAACTGCAATACGGAGGCACGACCCAAGTATTGCCATTACGGCATATCTTCCTTTCGTCGTCAGCATCATATAACCAGCCTATTAAAACTTAAAATTGTTTTATATCTACAATACCCAAGTAATTTAGTCAAGTATATAATTATATTATTTAATAAAAAATTAGCTTGTTAATATAAACTAAAATTTAATTGCGTAGAATCTGTTAGAAGTGAGAAAGAGAGAATATTATAAATAAGCGATTAATACAGCATTAACTAGGGATATTGTTGCATGGTTCGGTTTTCATTCCGCGAGCTTGTAGCGGGATCCAGTTAAAAATACTAAAATTATTAGTATTTTTTATTGTTTTTATGGACCTAGTTAGCAAGCGAACTAGGTGACGCAGTAGGTTTTACCGGTCTACGCAACAATGCCTCCTCGCAATGACGACCTGGGTATCCACGCAACAATGCCTCTCGGGAATGACATCATTATTTACCCACGCCCTCTATTTGTTATTCTATTTCTAGCTTTAGGTTTTGAAGAAGCAGCAATATTTTTTAAATTAGCTTGATAATTTTTATTTTTTTCCATTCTATTTTCTCTTAGTTTTTCATGCTTGGTTTTAACGCTTTTTCCAAAACCTACTTTGGTTTCCATATCTTTTATAAAATCAGTAACAAATATTCGTGGATGTCCTTGAATATCGATTTGACAATTTTTATCTAAAGCACTGGGCATAGTTTCTTGTATTTTTTTACAGCACGGTACATATCTAAAGCTTCAGGTTGATAATGACCGCTATTATTACTAAGATAATCAATTTTTCCTCTATCATTTATACTTATAACTCCTGCTGCTTCCGCAGGCTTTCCGCTTAAAAATGAACCATGAACAAGATTTTTAGTATTTGGCAAATATTGATTTTTATGAGTACCCATATAAATTACTCCACCCTTTCCCATTATAAATGCTTGAACATTATTCATGCTTTTACTTTCTTTACCAATAGTAGAAGCTACTTTACCGTTAGAATCAAGTAATTTCTGAGAGGGGGTATCATAGAATAGTCGATGATTTTTTTGTTCCTCAGGTCCCATACGCAATATTTCAAATTCATGCCCATCCCATATTTGTTTACCTTGGGCTATTTCTTGAAGATGATGTTCCGCAAGTTTTGGATTCGGATGAACTACTTTAACTCTTACAGAATCTACCATCGCATCGTTTAATTTTCTTAACTCATGTTCCGGTATTAAAGCAACCCTAAATTTATTTATTAATCTATTCCAATTATCTCGAGTTCTAGTTTTTGGATCTCTAAAAGGTGTATTAATATTTCTTCCGGCGTCTCCAACTAAATAAACTTTATTATCTTTTTGGACTAAGTTGTCTTTGTATAAAGGCTCTCCTTCTTGATTTATAAGTTGACCTTTTCTTTCAATAGCAGCTAATTGACCATCCTTATAAAGGATAATTTTTTCATTATTTAATCCAAGCTTTGAATTAATTTGTATTTTACCTTGATGATTTAAATTACCAATACCGATACCATCAATATCCGCAATTTGAATATCTCTATTTTTATCAACAAATTTTCTAATTTCTTCGGGATTATTAATAAATTGACCGTTATCCTTTAATATTCCTTGTATATCGCCGGTAGTATAAGTAAATTCTTCTTTGATTGTTTTTGTATCCTTTATAAGACCTACTGCAACGAAAATTTGTTGAAAGAAATTTAGATTTCTCTTTACTTCAACATTTTTCCTCCAGTAGCTTCTCTTGCATGAATTACTAATTGATCCGGCTTTAAGTAGCCGCTTTTATCATAAATATTAATTACTCTTCCTCTTATAAGATCTACTTCTGTTGCTTCTTTTTCTTGCGAAAATTCCTTAACTTGCGGCTCTTCTGCAAACCTTACTTTCTTTTTTTTCTTTACCCATTTAAATTACCTAAATTTATAAGCAAATAATTTTAGGTTTCATTTTAACAATAAAAACTTTTATTTTTTAATAATAGGATATTTTTTTAGTAAATTGAGGATTTAAAATCACATATTATATAATAACCGATTTTTCTTATATATAACTCGACAGGCTCTTGTTAATTTGCCAAATAGCAACAAATACTAAGCAAGTTGTGAACATTTGTAGTAGCTGTAATAATATACTTAATTCCGGTATTAATATAATAATAACCGGTTGTAATATTATCGGGACTCCGTTTGAAAACATTACTAACCTTATAGAAGTTTGTATTGAAGTTTTAGTAGTAAGTAAATTAGCTAAGCTATATACTAACAACACTATAATACTTCTCTCTAATAAGAATGTTACAAACCAAAATAATATAATAGCCGGCATACCGAAATAAATAAATAAATTTGGTGCATATAATAAATTATCAGCAAAATATTTTTTTATTATTTCAGGAGTTAAAATTACTTCATTTTGTTTAAATATCTCAGAATAGTTAACGGTACTTGGGAAATTTTTCTTAGTATTGGCTACAATTAAATTTATCTTCAGCTTATTCTCTTCAAGTACAAACGGTATTTTGCTTTTTTCTTTATTAGAAACTTGATTTTTTGTATCAATGACAACTATTTTATTGTTATTCTTGCTATATAAATATATAGGCTCTACTTCTTCAACTGAAATTTTTGAATTATTATATTTAATTTCCGGTAATTGATTGATAATATATTCAATATTGTCTGTAACTTTTGATGATTGTATTCCGTTAAAATAATCTTTTAAAGTTATTATGTAATTTAATATAAAAATACAATAAATTATTGATGGGATAAAAGATAAGGTAAATAAATATCTTATTCCGTACCCTTGATAGTTTTTATATACGTCTTTATAAAACTCTATAGAGCTAATTGATAAACGTAATTGACGGAGTAAGGCATTTAATCCTCCTAATATAAATGATAATAAATACATGTATAAGTAATTTATTTAAATTTCTCACTCTCTTCCTTCTTTAATCCGGTTGAGGTTAGCTATTAAGTCAGTTCTTGCACAGGCTTTGATTAAATTTTTGGCTATATTAATTATGATTTAAGTATTTTTTCTATTTCTATTATATCATTTTGACCAAATTTGGTCAAAGTGTAGAATAAAATTAACTCTATTTTGTATGCCATTATAAAACACTAAAGGATATATGAAAGGAAATTTTTTGTTTTTTATTACTTTTATATGATATTCATAAATATTTAACATATACCTAAATAACCGAAAAGCCATATAATAGTGTGTGACACGAGGTTGTATCAAAGAGATGAATCTAAGGGTACGAAAAAGAGCTACCCTGACAATATGATGAAATACCGTTAAGCATAGGGAAAATCTCGTGAGAGTAATTCCTTTCTGATAATCATGATAAAGATATCTGATCCTTATGCACGATTCTTAGGAGATGAGCAATTGCTGCTTACCTGATTTTGCATTTATTGGGTATCAGAAGAGATTAACATTAGATAATATTACTGTTTTCACCCTTTTCGTCCTGCACGTAAAGATCATTTTTTTATTCAATATATCATCACGGTTTGTATATAAAGATTCGATAAATAAAATAGAATCTTTTAAAGCTAGCTGCACCGCTAAATTATCCTTATCATATCTTTCTATAGCTTTAGGAAACACAAATTCTTTAAATTCTTTAAACACATTGGTAATCCTCCCATTTTTAATCGCAATAGAGAGTAGA
>NZ_MXAX01000089.1:3725-3862 GCF_019249195.1 Rickettsia sp. TH2014
AGAGCTAATTTTTGTATTGGTGTTATACCGCCAATAGCCATATTAGGTCTTTCGTTATTATAAGACCAAAGCCATTGAGTTGCAAGATCCTGTGCTTCTTGTATATTAACTGTAATAGTTGAGATTTAATCTTACAT
>NZ_MXAX01000090.1:0-1819 GCF_019249195.1 Rickettsia sp. TH2014
GTCATCACAAAGAGATAGCAGGCACAATATACAATAATATTGATATCTACAAAGCTGCAAACGGTAGAGGTCAAAACGAACATAAGATTGATAATCACGACAAAATCAAAATAGCTGAAGATTGTTATGTAAAGCTGTGTGATAGTAATGCATGGAGCGAAAGAGCTTCAAATAGCGTTAAGGTGGCAGGTGATGCTATTTGCAGCATCAACTTAAGTAGACAAGAGGGTGCGGCTACTCTTCTTGAGCAAGAAAAGCATAAAATCAAAGATATATTAAAGCTTAATCCAAAATTTGATCAAGAAGCTTTAAAACAAACTTTAGGCAAAATTGGAGCTACCGAGCAACAAGAAGCATTAAATACAATATGGCTTGGTGAGTTTAAGGCTAAGGTGCTACCTGAGCTTAATGTACTTCAAAAAGAAAAGGTAGAATCTAAAACAGTAAATGAGTTAATAGGCGTCTTCAAGAAAGAGAAAGAATATTGCTTAAAAGTCGAGAAGACATTCCCTGAATTAACACAAACATTAGATCATCAGGAGAAAAATAGTCATATTGCTATGGCAGCAACGTATCACACGGTACGTCCTAAAATGATAGAAGAGATGCACGCAGATATCTTAACTCTACAAAAATATAGTGGATGGAACGACAAGACTATTATATCTACGATTAATATGCATCAAGATATAAGCAGGCAGGCAGATGCAATATTTAGTCGTACACAATCTCATATTATTGATTCAATTGAAGATAATCTACATAAATTATCTCTTAAGGGAGTCATAGAACATCAAGGAGAGAAGTTTGAGAATGCTGTAGATTATTTACATGTACGTATTAGCGATCAAGGTGAGAATAAATATCTTACTGATAGTAGTATTGAGACAAAATATCAGAAGATGATTAATAGTAGTATGAGCGATAATACTGATTCTTCAAATATGGCAGCATCTGAAGCAGAGAAATTAACATCAATTGATGGAGCACAGCCCCAATTAAATGGTCCAAGAATTAAACTTTAAACAAAGAATGAGGTAATAATATGCCAACAAAAAAGGAAAAGACTGATAATGTCAAATATGAAGAGCAAAATCTTAGTATGATAACTAAGGAGTTAAGGAATCAGACTAAAGATTTAGAAAAGCAAATACAAGCCATGCAGGATAATAATTTGATATTATGGAAATTGCCTGATAACCTTAGCGAAGCACTAAAGGCTACCACGCCTGATATAGCATCTGAATTGCAGAAACGTATCTTTCAGTCTAATATCGATAAAATTCAAAAGGCAAACGAAGCTATAGATGATATGATGCATCAGTTTGATAAAAAAATAACTACATCACTGTTAGAAGCTGATAGGCAAATATCACAATCTTTATCAAAGGTAAAACGTCTAACCAATAATATGGTAGAATATGAGACTGGCAGTTTTAAAAAGAAATTAATAATATGTGCTGCAGCATTTGCAATGTTAGTAGCTAGTTGCTGTATTTCATCATATATTGTATATAAGAAGTTTCCGGGAAGAATTCATATGCGTCATGATGGTCCTATGCATATAGAAAATAGTAGTGTCGTGTTACATTATCCTACTATTGGAAAAATAGAAGGAACAAATAATAAGAAACTGGGAAAATAAACGCTAATATATAATATGAGTAACAAAGAAGATTTATCAGTCAGTTTATCAACATCTGAAGAGCAAGGAAGCAATAAGCAGTGTGTTGCTTCGGATAGTAGCGATACTTCTGAGAGACCAAGGCATGACGAACTATTTAAAAAGGTCATGAGTGAGCCTGTAGCTGCTCGTGAG
>NZ_MXAX01000091.1:0-558 GCF_019249195.1 Rickettsia sp. TH2014
GCCAGAAGCTTATGGATTTATTAATTATAATATAAAGAATAAAACCCCAGCAATGGATGCAAGACTTGCTGGAATCGATGAGCGTTTACCAACAATAAACTACAGAAGTAACAAAGTAGATTATAATTTAGGTCTAGGTGTTACGATCAAACATAATATGATGGAATATGGTATTAATTATGATGCTAATTTAGCGAAAAAATATCAAGGGCATGCAGGTAGTATTAAAGTAAGAGTTAATTTGTAAATTACTGACAAAGAAGAGTCAATTCTATAAAAGCGATGTCTACGAAATTATAATTTTGTAGACATCTGAAATATTGCTGCTACAAGCAAAATTTACGCACAGGTAAAAATTACAAGATGTCTAGTACTTGCATTCTGAAATTAATAGCTGTACTTTTTATTATAGTACAGCATGTTTCAGAAAGCTCTAGACAAGATGAAGGCTCTGTCCAAATAAGTGTGTAAAAATCACTCTTTACTTTCGATCTATCGCCTAACTTGTTATTACTGAATTTTAGATGGTTATCTGCTTTCGTATAACTCATACCAAGC
>NZ_MXAX01000092.1:0-718 GCF_019249195.1 Rickettsia sp. TH2014
TGCAGCAAATGCTCAGACTATAGAGGTAGCAAATGCCGGAGCTAATGTTACAGCAGCAGGATTAATCACCGGTGCAGTAAGTTATACGGCAGATGGTACTTTAATATCAAATGGTGGAATAACAGGGGATGTAACAGCGGCTAATGGCGGTGATGGTAAAGTTATAGTGACTGCCGGAAACATCGCAAATGCAGGTACAAATGCTGCTGCCTTAGCTGTGGTAACGTTTAATAATACAGCTGCAAGTAATGCAGGTAATATATTTGCAACTGATGTAACGGTTGGTAATACAGGAACTGACGTAACAACAGGCACAGTAAATGGAGCGATTGATTTTGCAGCTGATGGTAAATTAACTGCCGGTGGGTTAGTAACAGGTACAGCAGTATTTAATGCTGATGGTCAGTTAACTTTAGGTAATGGAATAACAGGAGATGTAACGACAGCTGGGGATAATACAGGAATCTTGGTAGTTAATGCAGGTAATGTAACTGGAGCAATAGGTACAAACGGCGGTCCTATGTTAAAGAAAGTGCTGTTTAACGGAGTAAGTAACGTCACAACTGTCGATGCAACAACAGTTACTATAAATAATGCAGTAGCAAATGTTACAGCATCTGGGTTAATTACAGCAGCAGTAAGTTTTAGCAGCGACGGTACTCTAATAACAAGTAAGGGAGTAGATGGAAGTATTACAACTAGCACAGATAATACAGGT
>NZ_MXAX01000093.1:0-645 GCF_019249195.1 Rickettsia sp. TH2014
AGATTTTTTATTACATAGTTTTTTTAAAGTAAGGCTTTTAAAAAAAGCTTTACTTTACTGGATTCCCGCCTACGCAGGAATGACATATAATAAAAATTGTCCGGTACTATAGGCCGAGCCACGGGGTGACAGTCATTTTCTGGATTCCCGCGGTTGCTGGAATGACATAAAGAGCATTTACCGGTCCACGCAACAATGCCTGCTCGCAATGACGTTTTTATGTGATTTACATAAAACCGTCTAGTACAGCTAAATTCACAAAGCTTGATACAAGCAATTTTGTAGGACTCGTCTGTGCCCACGTACTGATGTACGCTTTGCAGACTCGTCCTTAAATTTAGCTTGTCTGAAGTTTTGTGAATTTAGTTGTATTATGGTTACTATACCCATATCCAAGGTTGAGCAGAATTTGCTAATATACCTTGGTTGATATCTTTAACTGAATATATTCTAATAAAATAACGATCTTCTCCATCCCATTTAGGACTATAGCTATCTCTTTTATGTAAAACCGTTTTATTGCTTAATACAACAATATCACCGGAAGTAACATATATATACGGCAACCCCCCCAAAAAACAATCGACAAAAGGAGTAGAATTTTCTAGAAACAAAGGAGGAGATTCTATAAATGACAATATCAAA
>NZ_MXAX01000093.1:692-770 GCF_019249195.1 Rickettsia sp. TH2014
GGATGCCTGTAGCGTCTATACTGAGAGAGCACAAAATACCATCAGCGACATTTTATAAATGGAGATCAAAGTATGGTG
>NZ_MXAX01000094.1:0-12263 GCF_019249195.1 Rickettsia sp. TH2014
GATTCCTGCTTTCGCAGGAATGACATAAGAGATTTTTTAAAAATTTTCCGGTACACTCGGCACCTATAGCGACTTATTCAAATAATAACCTATGAAAATACTGGCATTTGACACAGCCAATAATACTGCATCGGTAGCAATATCCGAAAATGAGAATATTCTGGCATATATAGAAGAATTACGCCCTTCCATGCAAGCAGAGAATCTCATGCCGATGATAGAAGACGTGATGAAATCGGCTAAATGTTCATATGATGATCTAGATTATTTAGCGGTAACTCTAGGTCCTGGTAGCTTTACAGGTATTAGGATAGGACTTGCTAGTGCTAAAGGTATATTGTTTGCCAAGGAAAATACTAAAGCAGTAGCGGTTAGCAATTTTGAATATGCCTACTTTAGAGCCATAACTCAAGTTAAAGATTATGATAAAATATATGTCTTTTTAAACGCTTATCGCTCACAGCTTTATATGCAAGTTTTTCATAAATCAGAAAAAATAGAAGAGCCGTTATTGATAGATTTCGAGTATGCTATAAAACTGCTTGCAAATGAGAAAGGGAATATAGTTTGCTGCGGTAGTGGGCTTGAATTTATATATCCTCAAATTATACATTTACCGAATATAATAACCTTGCCACGTTTTGCACGAGTTAAAGCATGGGTTATTTGTAGATATATTGCTAGTAGATTATCCAGCGGTATGAAGTTAAATAGCGCTATCGAACCGCTTTATATACGCCTGCCTGATGCTAAAATAGCAATAAATTACGTCGCTCCTACTCCTAGTTAAAAGCAACCTTGTTGCATGGCTCAGTTTTTTTGTCATCCCGTGATTTATTCACGGGATCCAGTTAAAAATACTAATATTATTAGTATTTTTAGTTATTTTACTGGATACCGTGGACAAGCCACGGTGTGACACCCAGTAGGTTTTTTGATCCATGCAACAAAGCTGCTAAAAACAGTAATCCATTTTTTGTCTACCATAAGATAGGTTGAGATAAGAGCTTTATTATAAATATACTACATCATCACTTTCATAATCAATGAATCCAAAATCATTACCTGATAACTTCGTAGTAAAATCACTATTAGAAAATCCTACTTGATTGCATGATACTTCTATTTCATCTTCATAATCAGAGAACCCGGAATCACTATCAGATACTCCATCTGATTCTTGCTTTGCACACTTCTTGTTATATATAAGGGTTATTATTTGTTGAACTAACGATTCTGATAAACTATGACTATCAACAATTCTTTCTAAATCCTCATCCGAAGTATTATTAATTAATTTTGCCAATTTTTCATATGTAATCTTAATTTTATCTAATTCACTATCAGGCGTATTTATAATTTCTTCTAATAATTGTTGATTTTCAAGCTGCTCTACAACCTCTGCACCATGAATTAAGATCATTATTTGTTTAAATTTTTCTTCAGGTAATAAAGATGATATCTCTGACAATGTTTTTGATAAGTTTTGATCTGATATACTATCGACGATTCTTTCTAAATCTTCATCTAAGGCGGTATTAATTATCACTGCTAATTTATCGTTTGGAATACTATCAACGATTCTTTCTAAACTTTCATCTGAAGTATTATGAATTAATTCTGCTAATTTTGTGGTCTTAATTTTATCCAGTTCATTTTCAGAAATGTTTAAAATTTCTTCTAATAATTTCTGTTTTTCAAGCTGCTCTACAATTTCTTCATTGTCCATTAAAGTTGGTATTTGTGTAATTTTTTCAAAAGGAAGCAAAGGCAATATCTTTGGTAAGTTGATATTAATGATTCTTACTATACTTTCATCTGAGGCGTGAGAAATTATTGTTACTAGCTTATCATTTGAAATATTACTGATGATTCTTACTAAATTTTCATTTGGAATAATATCAAGCTTTTCTGCAAATTTTTCTTCTCCTGCTAAAATAATTATATTTTCAAGCCATTCATCAGAAATACCCTCATTTGATAATTTTTTTAGTTCCTGCTCGGTAAGTTCTTCTAAAGAAAGATTATTAGGGTTTTCATTAAATAATTTATCCAACTTATCTTGTGTAATTAAATCTATTACTTTTTCAAGATGCCAAGGCAAAATATAATTAACTAATTTTTGTGCTTGCTCATCGGAAATATTATTAATTAATTCTGCTAATTTTTCATATGTCATCTTTTCAAACACTTCATCTAATTCATTTTCAGGCGTGTTTAAAATTTCTTCTACTAACTCATTATCAGAAGGAGTTTCAAGTTGATCTAAGAGATTAAATGTTTCTTCAGCTTCATTATTTAAATAAGAAAAAACTTTATTACTCACAAGATTAAAAGTTTCAGTAACTTTAGAAGAAAGAATACTAGATGTATTTTTTATAATATTAAAACTCTTTACTCCAAAATCATAAACTGTTTTTAATGATGAACTAAATGTACTGAAAAAGCCTTTACTTTCAGCTGTGTTAGTTACTTTTTCGCTACCATCAAGCTCATTCATAATATCAGTATATTTGATTTGAGAGATGTCTAGAGTATCTTTATACCCCCAAATTTTTAATTCTTCATTTGAACGATAATTAAATTCATCGTTAGCAAGATAAGAGGCTGGCTTTGGATAAGTATTATGTGGGATTAAATTTTGTAACTTATTAAAAATTGATGTTATTGCCATAATTCTTTCTCATTTCTTATTATAATAATCAGCGTTGCATAATAATAGAAATTATGAGGAGGTCAAGATAAAGGCTAATAATTATTAACTTTTTTATTATATTTTGCTTAAAATTGATTAATTTATCAAAGAGAGATATTCTACTAAATGTTATTCCTGCGTAGGCGGGCAGATCTTATTGCGTGGACTAGTAAAACCCACTGTGGCACCTAGTTCGCTTGCTAACTAGGTCCATAAAAACAATAAAAAATACTAATAATTTTAGTACTTTTAACTGGATCCCGTGGTCAAGCCACGGGATGACAGAGCTAACACTGATCCACGTAACAATGCCACGTGAGTACCGCAGTACTTGTAGGATGACGTAGCCAATTTTTGAAGTTGATTTTCGTATATACTCAAATGATTTCAATAATTGAATTTTATTTTGAAAGGCGAGCACCCGCAGCCTATACTTAATAGGAGAGGATGCGAATCCTTGATAAAATGAAAAAGCAATTCTTGAAATCAGCAGAGTATATTATAATTGTCTCTGTTCTTGAACTAGCTCAAAAACTTCAACTGTGTCTCCTTCTCTAATATCTTCGTAATTTTCAAATGCTATACCACACTCATATCCTTCTCTAACTTCTTTAACTTCATCTTTAAAGCGTTTTAAGGTTTTGAGTTTTCCTTCATGAATTACTACATTATCACGTAATAAGCGTACGCCCGCTCCTTTCTTAATAATCCCTTTAGTTACATAGCTACCGGCTATTTTACCGACTTTGGTAATATTGAATATTTGTCTGATTTCTACGCTTCCGATATATTGCTCTCTAACGATCGGATCAAGCATACCGCTCATAATGGCTTTTACGTCATCAATTAAATTATATATTATACTATAATATCTAATATCGACTTTTTCTTTTTCTGCTGCAGTTAAAGCATTTGTCCCTGCTCTAACGTTAAAGCCGACAATAATAGCTGAAGAAGCATGTGCAAGAGATACATCGGATTCCGTTATCGGACCTACGCCGCTATGAAGTATACGAAGCTTTATTTCATCACTCGGTAATTTTAATAAGCTACCTGAAATAGCTTCAACCGACCCTTGGACATCACCTTTAATAATTAAAGGTAATTCCTTAATTTTACTATTACCGGAAGCCTTTAAAAACAAATCCTCTAAACTTGAACGCAGTGCAATAGATATTTTCTTTTCTTTAGCAAGACGCATTCTATATTCGGCTATATCTTTTGCTTGTTTCTCGTTTTGTACTACGTTAAATTTATCACCGGCAAAAGGTACTACGTTTAAGCCTTGAATTTCTACAGGAACAGATGGTGTTGCTTCCACTATTTCTAATCCCTTATCATTAGTCATCTTTTTAACTTTACCGTAAGAGCTACCTGCTATTATAATATCACCGTTTCTTAAAGTACCTCGCTGAACTAATATAGTGGTTAGTGTTCCTCTTCCTTTTTCGATTTTTGACTCGATTACAACACCGGCAGCCGAACCGAAAGGACTCGCTTTTAAATCCTGCATTTCTGCAATTAACAAAATTGCTTCTTCAAGTTTATCTAAGTTAATTGTCTTTAGTGCCGAGATAGGAATGACCATAACGTCACCACCTGCCTCTTCACCTATAATTTCGTGTACATATAATTCGTTCTTTACACGTTCAATATCAATATCAGGCTTATCAATCTTATTAATAGCTACAATTATAGGAACGCCCGCTGCTTTCGCATGATTAATTGCCTCAACCGTTTGCGTTTTGATTCCATCATCTGCTGCGACTACTATAATAACTATATCCGTTACTTTAGCGCCTCTTGACCGCATTTCCGAGAAAGCCTCGTGACCCGGAGTATCAATAAAAGTAATCGCTCTACCGTCTGCAAGAGTTACTCTATAAGCCCCGATATGCTGGGTAATTCCTCCAGTTTCACTTGCAGCAATATCCGTAGATTTAAGAGCGTCAAGTAATGATGTTTTACCATGATCGACATGCCCCATTACTGTAACAACCGGAGCACGCGTTCTCAAATCTTCAACCTTATCATCACTAATTAAAACATTTTCAACATCCGATTCTTGAACTCTTTTTACCGTATGCCCTAAATTTGTTGCAACTAGTTCCGCCGTATCGGCATCTATTGTTTGGCTGGCATTTGCAAGAATACCGAGCTTCATTAATTCTTTAATTACATCTGCTACTCTTTCAGACATAGCATTTGCAAGATCGCCGACTCCGATAACTTCCGGTATCGTCACTTCTCTATATACTTTCTCAGGTGCTTGTGATACTAATTTACGCTTTTCTTTTTCTCTAGCTCTTTTTATAGCAGCAAGACTTCTAGTTCTACCGCTACCGCTTTCGTCGTCACTAAGCATATTGAAAAGATCAGCTTTTTTGAATTTTTTTGGTTCTTCTAGCTTAATTTTTGGTGCGACTACTTTATTATCTGCTGTTTTATCTAATTCTTTCTCTGATTCTATCCCGTAACGTGTTCGCATTCCTACTAAAGGGTACTTTACAAAAGATTCTTCTTTCTTTTTAGATATTTGTGACGGTATATCTTCATTATCTTGAACGATTTTAGCACTAACTTCTACTTTATTTTCTTCGGTATTTTGCTGTTTTTGTTCAATTTCAGTTTCTAGCGTTTCTATTTTTGAGTTAGCAGGCTGGTTAATACTTGCAAGTTTACTTAAAGTGCTTATTTGTGAAGGATCATTTAATTTAGATTGCTCAGCAGCTTTTTTAAGAATAGATAAACGTCTGTTAAATTCTTCCTTATTAGCATCAATAGCAGTTTGATCTAAGCTATTTCTTTCTTTATTTAATGAAAGGGTAGTAGTACTACCGGTAGAGCTTTTTCTAACTTCTACTAGCGTTTTAGATTTAGCATTAACAAAGCTTTGAGCTCCTGTAAGAGAGTCAAAAGACTTATTAAGCGATAATTTTGAATTGCCAAGTGTCAACTTTTTGGGTCTGATTTCCTGGTTATCCGTCATATTTAAAACCTTTGTGTTTCTATTTTTCGTCTATTACGAAGAAAAACTAATTGTATAATCCCGTATACCAACGTAATTCCCGTAGGACCTTGCCTGCGTGGATCAATTTTCCGTCATTGCGAGGAGGCTTTGTTGCATAGACTGGTAAATGCTCTTTATATCATTCCTAGCTAAAAGCAGGAATCCAGAAAAAATAGTCTTAATATTGATAAAATAAACCTAAAAACAAGTTTTTTGTCGGTTTTACTGGATTCCTGCTTTTAGCTAGGAATGATATATACACCCTTTACTAACTATCTTTCAACTCACCATGCTGTCTAGCAGTTTTAATCAGTAATTTAATATTTTCATCCGTTATATTAGAATTTGGAGCTAAATTTTTAAATTCATTTACGCTCATCTCTCCTAAATCTTCTATAGTCTTTATACCATATTCGGCAAATTTTAATATTAATTCAAGCGGTAATTCTAATATATCTATTAATTCTTGCTCAACTCCCAGATCCTCTAGCTTTTTGATAATCTTTTCATTTTTAAGGTCGATGTAATTAATAGCTCGATTTTTGATCTCTACGGCAAGTTCTTCCTCAAAGCCTTCGATTCTTGTTAAAGTACTAATCTCGCTTTCTGCAATTTGCTCTACCGAATTAAATCCCGTTACCGATAAAAGCTGACCTATAACTTCTTCAACATCTAAAGCTTCCATAAATAATTCCGTAGAGGTTAAGAACTCTTCGTTTCTTCTTTTTGATTCTTGCTCTTCGGTCATTATATCGATATTCCAACCTGTAAGCTTAGAAGCTAAACGAACATTCTGCCCTCTTCTACCTATTGCAATACTTTGATTTTCTTGCGAAACTACTACTTCTACCTTATGCCTATCCTCATCAATCAAAATTTTTGTAATTTCCCCGGGTGCAAGCGGTGCAAGAGCATTAACTATAAACTGTGCAAGATCATTACTCCATAATACTATATCAATTTTCTCTCCGTTTAACTCATTTGTTATGGCTTTTACTCTATTACCTCTAATACCTACGCATGAGCCTACGGGATCTATACTACTATCCGAAGCAAATACCGCTATTTTTGCTTTTGAACCGGGATCACGTGCTACTGATTTTATTTGAATAATATCTTCAAGAATTTCAGGTACTTCTAGCTTAAATAGCTTAACCAGCATTTGGTTATCTACTCTAGACAAGAAAATCTGTGGTCCTTTTGTTTCTTGCCTTACATCCTGTACATATACTTTTATACGATCATTAGGTTTAAAATTCTCACCCTTAATTAATTGATCTTTTTTTATTATTGCTTCAGCACGGCTCAAGTCAACTATTATATCACCGTATTCTATTCTCTTAACTATCCCGTTTATAATTTCGCCTTTTCTATCTTTAAAGTCATGATATTGCTTTTCACGTTCAGCTTCTATAACACGTTGAGTTATAACTTGTTTTGCAGCTTGAGCCGATACTCTAGCATGATCAATCGGTGGTAAATATTCATATATCTCATCACCAATTTTAGCTACCGGATTCTTTATTAAAGCCTCTTCAAGTGAGATTTGTGTTAAGTAATCTTCTACATCTTCTACTATTTTTAAGATTCTTAAAAGATTTATCTCACCGGTTTTCCTATTTATCTGAGCTTTAATATTATATTCATTACCGTATTTTTTTCGTCCTGCTACTTGTACCGCTTGTTCAACCGTTGAAATCAAAATTTCTTTTGATATTCCTTTCTCACGGGCTACAGAATCTATAATTTGTAAAATTTCTACATTACCTATATTAGACATACATTATCTCTTATTGCTTTAGCAATTTTTTAAATACTTCTTCAGTTAAAACTAGATTGGCATTTTTAATTAAATCATAATCAATTGGTACTTCTTGTTCTTCACATTTTAAATATATTTTATTATTTTCGGCTTTAATTATTTTACCCTGATAACGAGTTTTGCCGTTCAATAATTCTTTAAGTTTAATTCTAGCTTCTCTTCCTAAAAATCTACTATAATTTTCAAAATTTACTAACGGACGCTCAAGACCGCTTGAGGCTACTTCTAACGAGTACGCCTCTTCTATTAAATCCTCGACATCTAGAATAGCGGAGATAGTCCTACTTGCTTTAGTGCAATCTTCCACAGATATTTTTTCACCGTTTAAACTATCAATTAATATCTCGACTACTTTAGGGTTAGCACCTTTAAACTTAACAAGAACTAACTCAAACCCCATCTCCGTCAAAGACTCTTCTATTACGTTTGTTATTTGTTGTTCAATAGTTTGCATATTTAATATTTATAACAAAAAAGGTGGGACAAACCCACCTCTTTATAACTTTTATAATGCTTATCCGTAACGAAAATACACTAATTAGAATATATAAGCAATATTTAACTTTATATTTTTAAATATATACTAATCTCAAAAATTTTAAGGAAACGTACTTCTATCTTTACAGTTTAAAAAAATTACTTATAGCGAACTCCTTATAACTATAACAAGATATATGTTTTTAAAATTTAAGGAAGCTTTTTCTTATTGTAATATAATTTTATTTATCATAGGAATTTTTTGCCTCGTATTATTATCATTAGGGTTATATGATAAGTATATTTTGTGGCGAAATCAAAAAAACTTTCCTGTTTGACCGAGCGGCTATTAATTTAGGTATCTTGCTTTTATTTCTAGTAGCCCCTACTTATTTTGTAATAAAAGATAAACTTTTTAAGAAAGCACTTTTTATGGCATTTTATCTTATTTGTTATTTTAGTCTCTTTTTAATGCTGCATAATTTTTGTTGGATTTATTTTCTAGACAAACAGTGATTAGTTATCTAATTATCAAGGCCTAAAATGTCCCGCTATTAAAAACTCCTTATTCCCTTTAGCTCCAAGTATTGGGCTTTCTATTATACCAAATGTTTTAAAGTTATACTCTTTCTCAAGCCAATCATTGATTTTATCGCATACTTTTTGATGTAAGAGAGGATTTTTAATAATTCCTCCCTGCTCTACTTCATGCTTTTCGACCTCAAACTGCGGTTTTATTAAAGCAATAAGCATGCAATCTTCTTTAGCTAAATTTAGTGGAGTCGGTAATATAGTAGTTAAACTAATAAAGCTGGCATCACAAACAATTAAATCAGGCTTCGTTGTTATTTGCTTATCGGTTAAATATCGTGCATTGGTCTTCTCAAGCACTTTAATTTGTGGACTGTCACGTAATTTAGGATGAAGTTCGCCATAACCGACATCTACGGCAAAAATTAATTTTGCTTTACGCTCAAGTAATACTTCGGTAAAACCGCCGGTGCTACTACCGATATCAATACAAACTAAATTTTCAGGATCAATTTTAAAATAATCCAAAGCAGTAATTAACTTTAATGCACCTCTTGAAACATAATTATGCTGCGGAAGCTTTACCTTAATGTCGATATCATTTATATTAACCTGCATCCCAGGCTTAATTAACTGCTCATTCTTATTATGTACTTTACCTTGGATAATCAAGCTTCGTGCTACAGTAATATCTGTTACAAAACCTTTGTGCAGCAAATATTCATCAAGCCTTATTTTAGTCATTACTTTTTAAATTTGAATTTAACTTATGTTATAGGGGTTCATTAGATAGAAAATATACAATTTGTCTAACGTAATGTATTTGAGCCATACAATAATGTTGCAACTGAATGGAGCATGGCAATCTAAAAAAATATTCAAACCCTAACCAATATATGTCTTTTCTTACCGGCAGAGAGCTTTATAACATTTTTATCGAGTAGGAAAGTAGTATTAATTATCATATTCTCATCTTCGATTAATCTATCATTTATTTTAGCACCTTTCCCTCTTATAAGTTTGCGTGCTTCTGACTTAGAGCTAGCAAGACCTGCTTCATGAAATAACTCATACGCACTAATACCCGCTTGTAATACCTCCTGCCCTAAAACAACGGTAGGTGAATTCTCATCGATTTGCCCTTCTTCAAATATCTTTACCGCAGTTTCTAAAGCTGATTTTGCTGTCTGCTCCGAATGACAAAGCTTAGTTAGCTCATAAGCAAGCTGTTTTTTAGCAGAGTTAATATCTTCAGCCGCTAAACTTTCAAACTTATTAAGCTCTTCCTCCGTTAACTCGCTATATAATTTGGCAAATCTAACTATGTCGGCATCTTCACAGTTACGCCAATATTGGTAATAATCATACGGGCTTAACAAATCTTCATTAAGCCATACTGCTCCCGCAGCAGTCTTGCCCATCTTAGCACCCGAGCTAGTCGTAAGTAGCGGCGTCGTCATACCGAACACATCTTTGCCGCTTATTTTACGGATTAAATCCGCTCCCATGACGATATTGCCCCACTGATCGCTACCGCCAAGCTGCAGGCTGCAATTATAATGCTTGCTTAAATAGTAAAAATCATATGCTTGCAACAACATATAGTTAAACTCTAAAAAGCTTAAATGCTGCTCACGCTCAAGCCTTAGCTTTACCGAATCCATAGTAAGCATACGGTTGATTGAAAAATGAATCCCAAAATCTCTTAAGAACTCTAGATAATTGAGCGAATCTAACCACTCTGCGTTATCCAGCATTATAGCATCACTTTCACCTTCGCCGAATTTGATAAATTTCGATAAAGATTTTTTAATCCCTTCAGCATTTTTAGCTATATCTTCTTTACTTAGGATTTTGCGAGCTTCGTCTTTCCAAGTAGGATCACCGATTTTACTCGTACCGCTGCCGATAATTACAATAGGCTTATGCCCGTGTTGCTGAAGTAACCGTAGTATCATTATCTGCATTAAACTACCAATATGTAGCGAGGTAGCAGTACAGTCAAAGCCTATATAAGCCGCTATTTTTGTTTCTTTCGTTATAGCAGTTAACCGATCCAAATCGGTACATTGATGGAGATATCCTTTATTTATAAATTCTTCTATAAAACTCATATATTATTTCTTATTTTTTAAAAATTCCTTTTTTGCTTTTCTGCTAGGAAATAAAATGTTAAGGAAAATAGCATCTTTATCACCTTTTATATAAGGTACTGCATATACTTACTCAATCATTCTAACATATAAAATTTTTTGACCTTTATATTTCTCTTGATTATGATGTAATTTAATATCTAATAAATTACCGTCTTCAATTGACCGAACTATCTCTTCAAACCCTATATTACGCTCATGCAATAACTTAGCGTTTTTTTCATGATTATATCTATACTTGGTCATATTATTTAGAGTTTAGTAGCATCTGAATGGATTAGCATATTAAGATAGGTTTGATCAGGCAAACCATGCTTAGAAGCTTTAATTTTTATTGCTTCTATGTCATGTTCTGCAATCCTGATAGTAACGGATCTCTTTTTATTAAGATGTGCTTTTGCAAATTTTTGAAGCAAAGCTATTTCACTTTATCATCAATTTTTTGCTGCTTTTCAAAATTATCTTCAATATCTTGTTCGTAAGGATCTAGTTTGATACCCATAACACAACCATTTTTAATGTTTAATTTATTTTAAATAATGTAAGTACTTTGTCAATACTTGATATATTAGATTATCATGCGAATATTTTTAAATCTGTATATCGGATTTTGTGAAAGAAATTTAATTTGATCTATTTTTTAGTTTTCTTTGTATTATAGGAAGTAAAATATAAATCAAAACAGGCAATAAGGCAAATTTAAGCAAAAGTGTAAAATTAAATAATATTGTTGAATTTTTTATTATAGGAAAAGTTTTATAAAAAAGAATAACAGAGCAAAACTAATAATTATACCTATAGTTTTTTGAACATTATTTAAGATCCAATCAGAATTATACTTAAAGCAAATATATACGATACCATAACCCAATAAAGTTCCTATTGATAATAAAAGCAGTAAGGGAAAAGGATTGTCTTTCTATAAAAAGAAACATATACCTATCACAAAAACCAATATACAATAATAAGATTTAGCACTATTTTCCCATCTACTTATTTGTGTCTGCATAAAATTACTTCTATAAAATAAAACAATTAACACTTCAAAAATCATACCACCTATAACATCATATATACTATGTACTCCAAGATATAGGCGTGAAAGCATAATATTAATAATCATTGCGATAGATATTATTTTTAACGTTTTTGGATTAAATGATAAAAATATTATCATAAAGAAAACAGTAGCCACCTGTACATCTCCACTAGGGAAGCCAAATGATCCGTCATTAATAGATAACATATGTAATGTACTAGGGGGACGAGGAATAGAAAAAGCTTTTTTAATAATAACATTCAATAATGTTGCAAATGATACAAGCCAGCCTAAATCCAAAAATAATCTATTTCTTGGATTTAACCAGTAAACAATCGCAATAATTGTAAGGTAAAAATAATCACTAGCAAAAAAAGGAAATATTTTAAACCAAGTAGTTAATATTTCACTTCTAAAATTCAATATCCATTCAGGCTCTAGTGTAAATAACGTGTAATAGTTGAGATTTAATCTTACATTTAGTAAAATTAAGATAATANNNAATGGAGGATTAGAGATGAATCTAAATCAAAAAA
>NZ_MXAX01000095.1:0-13384 GCF_019249195.1 Rickettsia sp. TH2014
TAAGATTAAATCTCAACTATTACAATTTATAAGGTTTAGAGAACTCAGACAAACCTAAGATTTTATAGTTTGCTGCCCCATAGCTTTTTACGTTTTTCTAAATATCTTTCTTTTGTCATTATTTTTTCAGGAGCTACATAATCTAAAAATACTTTTCCGTTTAGATGATCGATTTCATGCTGGATAACTCTTGCTAAAAATCCTTCTGCGATGCCTTGGATTTGATTTCCATTTATATCATATGCGTGATAATGAATCTTTTTGAATCTTGCAACTGGGCCTGTAGCATTTTCAACAGAAAAGCATCCTTCGTAATCTTCATGTTTATCAATATCTATCGGTTTATATGAGGGGTTAATCCAAATAGTTTTAGGCATTGTATCCTTAAGATCAGGACGCCATTTTTTTAACTCTTCATCTTCATGTACTGCAAATATTATTATACATTTTGATATGCCTATTTGCGGTGCGGCAAGCCCTGCACAATTTTCTTCTTGATCATATTTTTTTCTAAAATAGAGATATCGCGTAAATCTTCTGCAGATAAAGGGGAATCTAAAGTTTTTGCCTTTATTCTAATAGTTTTATCTTCTGAGCTATTTAAGATTTGAACATTCAAAGTTACATATTCCGGTAGTGAAATATTATTTTCATTTTTCATATTACTTTTACAACCTGTTATGAAAATTATAGCAGTTAATAATAGAGCTATATTAAAATTATTCATTGTTATTCCAACCATACTCATAGAAATTGTTATTATCACTTAAAGATTCTATGGCTCTTTTAGCAAGTGGCCCTATATTATTAGGTAAATTGCTTAAAGAATGCCATTCTCCAGTGATATGAATATTCGGCTCTTTATTGTATGGTTTGCATTCCCAATTCTTAGTATAGAAGAAGAAATGAATTTTATGTTTATCTTCTAGCTTTCTATCTATAATGGTTGTAAGAATTAGATCATTTTGGCTTACTTTAACACCTGTTTCTTCCATCACTTCTCGCTGCAAAGCTTGCTTTAAAGATTCACCTTTTTCGACGTGACCACCAACTAAAGTATATTCATAACTTATCTCTGTATTTTTCTTTAAAAGAAATACCTCGTTATTGCTACTAATTAATATCAGCCATACTATAATTTCAATCATACTATTCTACTTTTCGTAAAGCCATGCTGAAATATACCCCGTCGCCAAGATTTACTGTGCGGAAATCAAAAGACTCAAAATCTATTCCTGGTAAAGGGTTTGAATAAGAGCTTTTCATATCTAATAAATTATTCTTTTCAGCATATTCTTTGAAAGTCATATTTGGAGAAAGCTTTTTGCTTGTGTCTTCAAAGCTGAAATATCTAATCTCGTAATTGATGCCGTTAATGGTAACTCTTGAGCCGCAAATTTGTGGATTAACTGAGGAGGAAGAAGTACTATCCGCTATTTGAGGCTCTACTTCCAGCAACTCTTTTAAAGTTACATTACCCTCGCTACCATACATTGCAGCTGATAAAATTATAACAACGAAAAAACTTGTAATATATTTTTTAACATTTTCTTCTCCTATTAAATCCATAGTATTATTTTGTTTGTCTACAACAGGCGTATTTGCAGCAGGCTCATCAGAGTTATTGGAAGTATATTGTGTATTCTCTTCTTGTTTCTGCTGAATTTGAGATAGAATCCCTTGATATTTTACACCATCAGCTTCTTGAGTAAGCTTAAGTTGAAAATACTTGGTTAACTTTTGTAAAAATTTATGTGTACTGTCGCCTACTCTATTACATGCCGATAAGGGTATTTCTTCACCTAATTCTAAATAATACTTAGTTGTTTCAAAATTTAAACGTCAAACACATAAGAACAGTGGAGATTCTCCATATTCTGTAGTAATTTTATAATCTGCACTTTTTTCTGCAACCAAAAACTTTATCATATCTAGTTTACCAAAATATAAAACTATATGAAGGGCAGTCCATCCGTTGGCATCTTTTTCATTTATATCAATATTTTCTTCTGTATTTAATACTTTCTTCATAAGTTCTAGATCGCAGCTTTTTGCAGCTATATGAAGAATATTACTATTAAAAGGTTCGGGTTTGAATCATCCGGCATTATTGCACTGTATGCTTTAATAATTTACCATATGTCCCACCAACTATATTTGACCAAGAAATATTTCCAAGCGATTGCATAATTCGCATACTGTAGTAATTATAATAGAAAACTATAGATAGAAATTAAAGCCAAGTAAATAAATTATTATATTTTTTACTATTGATTTTTTAAATAGATATATTTTCACTCTATATCCTTGCCTTGAAGTGTATCATTTTATTTATATTTCCTTTGAGAAAAAATCAATAGGTTTGACTTTTCTAACATATTCTAGTATAATATTTATCTTCAAAATAAATAGAAAAATTTAATTTATGAATACTCCCAAAAGTGATAATTATCTCTCGGAACTAAGAAAAGTAATTTGGCCCATAGAAAAATACGAAAATAAGAAGTTTTTGCCTATGGCATTTATGATGTTCTGTATTTTATTAAACTACTCAACGCTTCGTTCAATTAAAGACGGATTTGTAGTAACGGATATAGGGGCAGAAGCAATAAGTTTCTTAAAAACATATATAGTACTACCTTCTGCCGTAATTGCTATGGTAATTTATGTTAAACTCTGCGATATTTTAAAGCAAGAAAACGTATTTTATGTTATTACTTCATTTTTCTTAGGGTATTTTGCGTTATTTGCGTTTGTGCTTTACCCCTACCCTGATTTAGTTCATCCTGATCCTGAAACCATAGAATCTTTAAGTTTAGCTTACCCTAATTTTAAATGGTTTATAAGAATAGTTGGGAAATGGAGTTTTGCATCTTTTTATACTATAGCAGAGCTTTGGGGAACAATGATGCTTAGTTTATTATTTTGGCAGTTTGCTAACCAAATTACTAAAACCGATGAAGCTAAACGTTTTTACTCAATGTTTGGTTTACTTGCTAATTTAGCATTGCCTGTAACATCCGTGATTATTGGATATTTCTTGCATGAAAAAACTCAAATAGTTGCAGAACATCTAAAATTTGTGCCTTTATTTGTTATAATGATAACAAGTAGCTTTCTGGTAATATTAACATATAGATGGATGAATAGAAACGTTCTAACCAATCCTAGACTTTATGATCCGGCATCAGTAAAAGAAAAGAAAGCTAAAGCTAAAATGTCATTAATAGACAGTTTTAAAATGATCTTTACCTCTAAGTATGTAGGTTATATTGCATTGTTACTTATTGCTTATGGTATTTCAGTAAACTTAGTTGAAGGCGTTTGGAAATCCAAAGTAAAAGAATTGTATCCGACGAAAGAGGCTTATACTATATATATGGGTAAGTTCCAATTTTATCAGGGTTGGGTTGCAATTGCTTTCATGCTTATAGGTAGTAATATTTTAAGAAAAGTATCATGGCTAGCTGCAGCTATGATAACTCCATTAATGATGTTAATTACCGGTGCAGCGTTTTTTACATTTATCTTTTTTGATAGTGTTATTGCTATGTATTTAACAGGTATTCTTGCTTCAGGTCCTTTAGCACTTGCTGTTATGATCGGTATGATTCAAAATGTTTTAAGTAAAGGTGTAAAATATTCTTTATTTGATGCCACTAAAAACATGGCATATATTCCGCTTGATAAGGATTTACGAGTAAAAGGACAGGCTGCTGTTGAAGTTATCGGAGGAAGATTCGGTAAATCGGGTGGCGCTATTATTCAATCCACATTCTTTATTTTATTTCCTGCATTCGGTTTTGTTGAGGCAACACCATATTTTGCTTCTATATTCTTTGTAATAGTAATATTATGGATATATGCCGTTAAAGGTTTAAATAAAGAGTATCAAGTTTTGGTAAATAAAACTGAAAAATAGAGTTTGTTAAAATAAAAGAGCAAGTTTCTTAGAAGCTTGCTTTTTTTATAGTCGGAGAGTTTATAATATGACAGATACAAAACCCAAAATTAAAACTCCAAGATCACCATATGTAAAAAAATATAACAGTTGGCGAATAAGGATTTTATATTCTATTATTATAGGTTATGCGACTTTTTATTTTTGTCGTCAGAATTTTAATATAGCAACACCTGCTATAAGAGAATATTTTGGGGTTACTAAAACACAAATCGGTTGGATATTAACTGCTTCATCTATTATGTATGGAGTTAGTAAAGCGTGTAACGGGTTTATTAGCGATAAAGTTAACGCTCGGATATTTATGGTTTTGGGTCTTTTATTTGTCGGGGTCATTACTATTCTAATAGGTTTTGCAGACTCTTTATGGCTGATAGGAATTTTATGGATAGCCAGTAACTGGTTTCAATCGATGGGTTGGCCTCCTGCAACAAAAATGCTTACTCACTGGTTCGCTTCAAAAGAACTTGGAACTAAATGGGCTATGGGTGCAACTTCTAATCAAATAGGTGGTGCCCTTGCTATGATAAGCTGCGGTTATTTAATCGATAAATTTGATTGGAGAGCTGCTTTTTTCGTTCCCGGTGTAGTTGCTTGTGTAGTATCGCTTTTTTTATATAATAGGCTTCGTAATTCTCCAAAAGAAGTAGGCTTATCAACCGTAGAGGAATATAAAGAATATCCGCCTGAAGCTATAGGGGATTATGAGAAGCTATTAACTCCTCAATTACTTAAAATGGTCTTTTGTAATAAGCTAATATGGTATGTTTGTTTAGCAAACATGTTTGTTTATATAATACGTTCAGGAGTAATTTATTGGGCTCCAACATTTTTAAAAGATTTGCGTAATATAAGCATTGCAAATGCCGGTTTACAGATTGGTTTATACGAAATGATAGGAATTCCTGGGGCGTTGATAGCCGGTTTTTTATCAGATAAATTATTTGGGGGCCGTCGTGGCCCAATTGGAGCGATATGTATGGTATTGCTTAGTTTATTATTGCTTTTATTTTGGAAAATACCTATTCAAAGCGAATTATTAAGTATTGTAATTCTATCTTTAATAGGCTTTTTTGTCTCCGGTCCTCAGCTACTTGTAGGTATAGCAGCTGCTGATTTCAGTACCCGTCAAGCTGTCGGTACAGCTAATGGGTTATCAGGGTTGTTCGGTTATTTAGGAGCAGCTATTGCCGGTGTTGGAGTCGGGTGGATTAGCGATAATTATGGTTGGAACGGGGTGTTTATATTTTTCAGTATGTCTGCTCTTTTAGGTGGGGGGCTATTTGCTTTAACATGGAATCGTTCAGCTAAAAAATAAATTTAACAATTATATAAATAGGTTACAAAATGACAATACAATATACTTTTTCAATGATTAAGCCTGATGCTATCAAGAGGAATAAAATAGGACAAGTTAATACTTATTTGGAAAATGCAGGCTTAAAGATAGTAGCTCAGAAAATGAAATTTTTAACTAAATATGAAGCTGAGTGTTTCTACGATGAACATAGAGCAAGACCGTTTTTTAATAGCTTAGTTGAATATATTACTTCAGGAGCGGTAGTACTTCAAGTTCTTAAAGGGGAAGACGCTATAATTTTAAACCGTACCATTATGGGCGCAACTAACCCTGCTGAAGCTGAAGCAGGAACTATTAGAAAAGATTTAGGCGAATCAATTGAGGCTAATAGTATTCATGGTTCAGATAGTGAAAACAGCGCGAAAAGAGAAATCGAATTTTTCTTTAACAAATCTGAAATTATAGAATAATTAATGCTAAAATATGACGTAATAGTTATAGGCGGTGGACATGCAGGCGCAGAAGCAGCTGCTGCTTCTGCACGTCTTGGAGTTCCTACTCTCTTAATTACGTTAAAACCGGAAAATTTAGGCGAAATGTCTTGCAATCCAGCAATTGGTGGAATTGCAAAAGGTACATTAGTTAAAGAAATCGATGCACTTGATGGGTTAATGGGTTATGTTATAGACCAAGCCGGCATACATTATAAAATGCTGAATGAGACTAGAGGACCGGCAGTTTGGGGGCCTAGAGCTCAAGCTGATCGAAAGCTTTATAAAAAAGCGATGTATCAAATATTAACAAATTACCCTAATCTAGATATATTATATGGAAAAGTGGAAGATATAGAAATTAAATCTTCTAAAGTTGAAGCGGTTATTTTAAATAATGATAGCAAAATTCCTTGTCAAAAAATTATATTAACTACTGGTACTTTTCTATCGGGTCTTATTCATATTGGACAAAAAAAAATTCCTGCCGGTAGAGTAGATGAAGAGCCTTCGTATGGATTATCAAATACATTAAAAAAAGTAGGATTTAAGATTGCCCGTTTAAAAACAGGTACACCACCAAGAATTGACGGGCGTACTATTGATTATAGTAAAACAGCTTTACAGCCCGGCGATAAAACTCCTCGTCCTTTTTCTGAATTAACAAATGTTGTCAATGTTCCTCAGATAAACTGTTTTATTACAAAAACAACCTCAGAAACTCATGATATTGTACGTGAGAACCTTAATAAATCCGCAATGTATTCAGGACAGATAGAAGGAATAGGACCGCGATATTGTCCTTCTATTGAAGATAAAATAGTCAGATTTAGTACAAAATCAGAACATCGTATATTTTTAGAACCCGAAGGATTAGATGATTATACGATTTATCCAAATGGCATTTCTACTTCTTTGCCTGAAGATGTACAACATAAATTAATTAAAACAATACCAGGATTAGAAAATGTAAAAGTTTTACGTCCAGGTTATGCTATAGAATATGACTATGTTGATCCACGTGAAATAAGTGTTACACTAGAGACAAAAAAAATAGCTGGATTGTATTTTGCTGGGCAAATTAATGGTACTACAGGATATGAAGAAGCCGCAGGGCAAGGTATAATAGCCGGTATAAACGCCGCTTCAGCAGTAAAAGATCAAGTACCGTTTATGTTAACAAGAGCAAATAGTTATATTGGAGTAATGATTGACGATTTAACAACCTTTGGTACTATAGAACCTTATCGTATGTTTACTTCTCGCTCAGAATATAGATTATCTTTAAGAGCAGATAACGCTGATTTACGTTTAACGGAATTAGGGATAAACATTGGTGTTGTATCAGAAAAACGTAAAAAAATATTTACAAAAAAATGTGAAGATATAGAAAAAACAAAATCATTATTAAATACCTTGTCTTTAACTACTAGTAAACTTGCTAAACTGGGTATACAGGTTGCACAGGATGGTACATATAAAACAGTATTAGACTTATTTAAAATACCTAGTTTTAATGTTGAACAAGCTATTAAAATTTTTCCTATGCTTAAAGAAATACAAAATAATAATATTTTGCAATTACTCTATATTGAAGCAAAATATGCTTCATATTTAACTAGACAACACGCAGATATTAATCTATTTCAGAGTGAAGAGGCACAGTTTATACCTAAAAATATTGACTATTTTAAAATACCAAGTATATCATTAGAGATACAGGAAAAACTTTCTTCCCACAAACCTACTACTATTGGTGTAGCACGTCGAATCTCAGGGATTACACCTGCGGCAATTACGGCTATTATAATTTATTTAAAAACTAAATATAGTGATGGAAGTTCCACGTGAAATAATTGAAAAGTTAGAAATTATTCAAAAGTTAGTTAAAAAATGGAATAAATCAATTAATCTTGTATCGGATACTACTATACATAATTTTTGGCAACGTCATATATTAGACTCATTACAATTAATGCAATATATTGATAATAAAGAAATACACTTGGTTGATATAGGGAGTGGGTCCGGTTTTCCCGGTATAGTATTATCTATAGCAGGGGTAGCAAAAGTAAGTTTAATAGAAGCTGATTTACGCAAATGTATATTTTTAGAAAAAGCATCGAAGATATCAAATAATAACATACAAATAATCAATCAAAGAATAGAAAAAGTAGAAATAGATTGTAGTATATTGACTTGTAGAGCTTTCTCTAAATTAAATACAATATTTAATTGTATAAAAAATATTTCAGTACAAGAGAAATTTTTATTATTAAAAGGAAAAAATTATTTAACAGAAATAGTAGAAGCTAAAGAGGCGTGGTTATTTGATTATTTAATACATCAAAGTATTACTTGTGAAGAAGGAAAAATTCTAGAAGTTAGTAATTTAACAAAAATTATATGAAAGTAATTGCTATTGTTAATCAAAAAGGAGGGGTGGCTAAAACTACAACTACTGTAAATTTAGCTACAGCTTTTGCTGCTGTAAATAAAAAAATTTTAGTTATAGATCTTGATCCTCAAGGGAATAGTAGTACTGGTTTTGGAATTAGTCAGCAACAACGCAAAAATACTATATATCAAGTATTAACAAATTTAATAAAATTGAAAGATGCAATAATTTCTACAGACATACCAAATTTAGAAATAATTACTGCAAACACTAATCTATCTGCTGCTGAATTAGATTTAACAAAATCAAAGGACCGAGAATATATTTTAATGAAGCTATTGGAAGAAATAAAGATATTATATGATTATGTAATTATTGATTGCCCCCCTTCATTAAATTTATTAACAGTAAACGCTTTAGTTGCGAGCGATGAAGTGTTGATTCCAATGCAATGTGATTTTTATTCATTAGAAGGATTAAGTCACTTGCTAAAAACAATTGAAATTGTAGAGAAAAAATTAAATCCTAAGATAAAGATTGCAGGTATATTATTTACAATGTATGATAAGCGTAATCGTTTAACTGAACAAGTAGAAGATGATGTTAGAAAATGCTTAGGAGAATTAGTATTTAAAACCGTTATCCCAAGAAATATTAAATTATCTGAAGCACCTTCATACGGAAAACCGGCTATTATATATGATTATAAATGTTCGGGAGCAATTGCATATATAGAACTTACAAAAGAAATCTTAGAAAGATATGGCGAAAAATAAAGGACTAGGAAGAGGGTTATCTTCATTACTTGGGGAAGAAGTTATTTCTATAGAATCAGAAATAATACAAATAATAAATATTGATAAAATAAGGCCGAATGAGAATCAGCCTAGAAAAAACTTTGAATATGATAAAATAAAAGAATTAGCAGATTCTATATTGAATAATGGTTTATTACAGCCTATTATCGTTGATAATAATTTCCAAATTATAGCAGGTGAGCGACGCTGGCGTGCATGTAAATTAGCAAAAGTTTTAGAGATACCAGTAATTATAAAAAATTTAGATGCTAGAGAGAGTGTGGAAATAGCATTAATTGAGAACATACAAAGAACTGATTTAACAGTTATGGAAGAAGCTCGTGGCTTTAAATATTTGGTAGAAAATTTTAATTATACGACAGAAAAATTAGCTGAAAGGCTTGGCAAAAGTCGTAGTCATATAGCTAATTTATTGAGGCTTAATAATTTGCCACAATCTATTCAAGATAAAGTAAATGAGAATATATTAAGCATGGGACAAGCTCGATGTTTAATAAATCATGAACATGCAGAAGTAATAGCCGATCATATTATAAGTAATGATTTAAATGTACGCCAAACAGAAGAGCTAGTAAGACAATGGTATAAAAATGAATATACGAAATCTCCTAACAATAATAACAAAGTAGGAAAGCGTTTTTTAAAAGACAATGCTACCGATAATGATCTTGAATCACTAGTAAAAGTTTTATCAGAAAAATTTGGTATAAAAGTAACCATAGAAAATTATTCTTTAGGTGGAAAATTAATATTTCATTATAAAAATTTAGAAGAATTAGATTTAATTTTATTAAAATTAAATTAAAAAAAACTGTTAAAATGTAAAGTATATATAGCATTCTATTTCTTAAAATAAATACCCAAATAAGAAAAATAATGATAGAAATTACAATGTCTAATTTTGCATTATATGATCATAGAGCAAGAAATTCATACAATGCAGTAATAAATATATTTATCGGTGTAAAATAATAATATAAGGAAATAAGTAATTTATGTCATATCAATATGTTTATGAAATGGTTGGTTTAAGCAAAATTATAAATAGTAAACGAATTTTAAAAGAAACAAATTTATCATTTTTACCAAAAGCTAAAATCGGTATAATAGGTCCAAATGGAGCAGGCAAATCAACTTTATTAAAAATAATGGCAGGTATTGATAAAGAGTTTGAAGGTAAAGCAACAGCTAAAATCGGTATAAAAGTAGGATATTTACCTCAAGAACCATATCTTGATGCTAGTAAAAATGTTTTTGATAATATCATGGAAGGTCTTCATGAAAAGAAAAAACTTATTGATGAATTTAATTATATAAGTAACAAATTTGCTGCCGAAATCACTGATGAAGAAATGCAAAAGCTTTTTGATAAACAAGCAGAATTGCAAGAAAAAATAGACAGTTGTGATGGATGGAATCTAGAACGCGAAATAGAGATCGCAATGCTTGCTTTACGTTGCCCACCAAAAGAAGCGGATATTACAAAAATTTCCGGTGGAGAAAAAAGAAGAGTAGCTTTATGTAAATTGCTTTTAGAGAAGCCTGATATGTTGTTACTTGATGAACCTACAAATCATTTGGATGCAGAATCAGTTTCTTGGCTTGAAGGTTATTTAAAGCATTATGAAGGTACCGTAATAGTAATTACCCATGATCGTTATTTTTTAGATAATGTTACAGAATGGATATTAGAAATAGATCGTGGAAATTGTATACCGTGGGAATCAAATTATAGTTCTTGGCTTGAACAGAAGCAAAAAAAATTAGCTTTAGAAAGTAAAGAAGACGATGATAGAAAAAAACAATTGAATCGTGAACTTGAATGGATTCGTCAAACACCAAAAGCTAGACAATCAAAAAATAAAGCACGTATTACAGCATATCAAGAATTATTAAATAAACATCAAGAACAAAAAACTGATCCTACTCAAATAATTATACCTAACGGACCTCGTTTAGGGGGTCTTGTTATTGAAGCAGAACATATAGCTAAAAAATTTAATAATAAAATATTATTATCAGATTTTAGTTTTAAAGTTCCACGTGGAGCTATTGTAGGAATTATTGGACCGAATGGAGCAGGTAAATCTACTTTATTTAATATTATTACAGGTAAAATAATACCAGATAGTGGTTCTATTAAAATTGGTCAAACGGTAAAATTAGGTTACGTTGATCAATCACGGGATCATTTAGATGATAATAAGACTATATGGGAAGAAATTTCAGAAGGTCTAGATGAATTACAACTTGGTAATAGAATAATTAAAAGTAGAGCTTATTGTGCAGCTTTTAATTTTAGAGGCGGTGATCAACAAAAAAAAGTTGGACAACTTTCAGGTGGAGAACGTAACAGAGTACATTTGGCGAAATTATTAAAAGAGGGAGCAAATGTTATATTATTAGATGAGCCGTCTAATGATTTAGATATTGATACGTTAAGAGCACTTGAAGATGCTATTTTAGATTTTGCAGGTTGTGTATTAGTAATTAGCCATGATAGGTGGTTTTTAGATAGAATAGCTACTCATATTATATCATATGATAAAGAAAATAATGCTACATGGTTTGAAGGAAATTATCAAGATTACCATGAATATATGCTAAATACTAATGGGGCAAGTATTTTAAATCCAAAATATAAACATAAGAAATTAATATAAATATGTCTTTAACACAAATATTATTAATTTTGTTTGTAGGAATATTGGTAATAAAACCACATGATATTTTTATAATTATTAAAGAATTTAAAAAAATAAAAGCATATTTAATTAATATTAAGTCATCTATTATAAAAAATATAGATGAGCCGTTAGAAACAGAGCAGGTAAATTTTTATTTAAAAAAAATTATTAACCTAGAAGGTTATTATCATGGTAATTATGATTTAACGACAATAAAAGAAAAATATTATGCGCTAATAATTAACAATGACCTAATAGAAAATGAATCAACACCTAATATAACCGAGAAACACTAATCCGTGCCTCGCTCAATTAATTAAATCTAAGAATTATGCAAAAAGTAGTAAAACTTAAAAATATTAAAATAGGAAATGATTTACCGTTTGTTCTAATTGCAGGACCTTGTCAGATTGAAGGCAAAGATCATGCGTTGTTTATGGCAGAAAAACTTGTTAAATTAACTAGCAAACTTGAGATTCCATTTATTTATAAATCTTCTTTTGATAAAGCTAATAGAACTTCCGTAAATGGGATTAGAGGACTTGGTATTGAGAAAGGTTTAGAAATTTTATCAAAAGTAAAATCTGAATTCGATTGCCCTATTGTTACTGATGTTCATTCAGAGAGTCAATGTACTGAAACAGCCGAAATAGCAGATATTTTACAAATCCCGGCGTTTCTATGTAGACAAACCGATTTACTCCAAGCTGCAGCAAAAACAAGTAAAATAGTAAAAGTAAAAAAAGGACAGTTTCTAGCTCCGTGGGATATGAAAAATGTACAAACAAAACTAGAAGCTTTTGGGGTAAAAGATATATTATTTACAGAGCGTGGTGCATGTTTTGGTTATAATAATTTGGTATCTGATATGCGTAGTCTTGCAATAATAGCGGAGTTAAATGTACCTGTAGTTTTTGATGCGACGCATTCCGTTCAGCAGCCTGGAGGGCTAGGAGGTAGTACTGGCGGAGAAAGAAAATATGTAGAGCTGCTTGCAAAGGCAGCAACTGCTGTAGGTATCGCCGGTATGTATATGGAAGTACATCAAGATCCAGATAACGCTCCAAGTGATGGTCCATGTATGATTAAGTTGGATAATCTAGAGTCCATTCTTATCAAACTAAAAAAATATGATAAAATTACAAAAGAAAAATAATCTTAGAGATTATCTGTAAATAAATATTAATTAGTAATTAAAGAGCTTTTTTAGCGAAAATTAATAAGATTTTTGCAGCAAAAAAAATTAAATTATCGGTTAACATTTATTTACAGATAGCCTCTTAAACTTTACCTTTCAAAATATATATAAAATATCCTCTATTAATTCAATTTAAAAATAGAACTTTCTTACCCTCAGAATTTCACCAATTCACCTTTAAATCCTTGTTGCAAATTTACTTATTCAGAAAAATTTTTTAAATAGTATTAATATTTATTTATTCAACTTATAGAGCAAAAATGTTTTCATTTGTATAAATGCAAATAATTTAATAGGTATAATAATAATTATGTGGAATCAAATAAAAGCAGTTGGCAGTACATTGCTTGGTAGTCCCAAACAGGAACGAGGTTTAAAAAATATAAATGATTTTTTGACGGAGTATTTTAATAATATTTTGGAACAAAAAAACACTCCAAACTTAACTGCTCTTGAAGAAGCTAATATATTAATGAAATTAAGTAAAATGTAGAAGTCAAGATTTAATCTTACAGACATTATAAAAATTAT
>NZ_MXAX01000096.1:0-4136 GCF_019249195.1 Rickettsia sp. TH2014
CTCTTTAATTACTAATTAATATTTATTTACCGCCAGGCTCTAACTTCTTTTTAGAGTATTTATGCGTATTAAAAATAAATCGAAACTTGTGTTAATTTTTCCATTTATATTATTAGCAGTAATTTTACCAATATATTTGTTATTAGAAATTTATGATCTAGGAAAAAATGGTATATATCGCAAGGATCTATATCAGGGGCTTTATTATAATTTTTCGTCCCTTTCATTACAGAAACAGTTAGAAAAGTACAATTATACCGTACAGCTTCCTAAAAATCCAAATGTTCCTTACAGAATTGCAATACTATGCAGACATGATCGTTTGGCCTGTATGAGAGTGCAGCAAGCAGCGAATAATCTTGGGTGGGAATCATTATTTATTTCAATAAGCACTGATATGCATCCGATAGATATTTTTAGAATGTATAGTATAGTTAGGCAATTTAATCCTGATTTTACTATATCCGCAGCTGATTTTGGTAAGGTTGGGGATATTAAACACTATTTTATTTTACATTTTCCTTGTCTGAGAAATAATGCTAAATATTTGATAGACATTGCTTTGGTTCCCTATTATTGTCCTAAACCTATTAAATCTGATGGATTGCTTGCTGTTACGGATTTTAAAAAAATTAATCAATATTATGAAGATATTTCCATACCTATAATTGATTTCAAGTTTTCACGACCTAAAACAGAGTTTATTAAAATTAATTATTCGAGGTTATTTATGTGTGGCTATAATTGGGATAATACTCGCTCTGGTCTCAAATATAAAAAGTTATATAAACTACTTGATAAACGTAAGGATGTAGACATGTATGGCCCTAGATCAGGATGGTTACTGCTTAATTCCTATAGAGGATTTATACCTTGTAACGATCAGTTATTTGTTGATACAATAAGAAAAAGTGGTATTGGTTTAGCATTGCATTCGGAAGATCATATTATGGAAAACTTTCCTTCCGGACGAGTTTTAGAACTTGTGAGTTCTTCAGCATTGGTAATTGTTGATGAAATGCCGTGGGCAAAAGAAACTTTTGGTGATAATATACTATATATAGAAACTTTAAACAAATCTCCTGAGGAAATATACTCTCAAATAAATCAACATTTAGAATGGATTAAGTCTCATCCTGAAGAAGCTTATGAAAAAGCAAAAAAAGCTCATCAGATTTATCTCGATAAATTTACTATGGAACAAATCCTTACAAACATAGCTAATATGCATAATAATATTGTAAGCCGGGAAAATTAGGGGGGCAGAGAGTGTATAAAGTTATACTTATAATTTTTGTAATTATTTGGGGAACAATAAATGTGTACGACTCTTCATTTATCCGTTTTTTTTATTATAGATTTTTACCTGTAGAAAAAATTACTAAACTGGATGTTATTAGTGGTGAAAACCTGCAGACCGGTAAGTTGGAGATGAGTAAACATAAGGTTGTTTTTGCCGGCATTACAAGGAGTAATGCGCCTCATTTACCAAACGCAATGCGTCATATAGAATATATAGGACAGTTTTTTTTAGATTACAGGATAATAATTTTTGAAAATGATTCTACCGACTCTACAAAATTAATGCTAAACTTGTGGCAGTTAATAAATCATAAAGTAAAAATTATATCACAGGACTTTTTTAACCAAAAAAGACCTTCTATAAAGTTCCTAGCGGATATTAGAAATAAATATCTAGAAATTTTTAATACAAGTGAATTTGATGAGTTTGATATAGTAATCATTCTTGATATGGATATAGGTTACGGTATTGATATTAGGGGAATATTAGACAGTTTTAGCAAAATTGATCGTTGGGATGTTGTATGCTCAAATGGAATATTTAACTCCAAAGGACAAATGTATGATGCTTTTGCCTTTCGTAATGAAGAATTTTCCTATACACCGTATGAGTATAACCTAAAAACCGGCAAGAGTTATTTTGATACGGAAAACCTTGCTTTAATGCAGAAAATATATCCTCCGGATTCAGATTTACTACCGGTAAATTCGTGTTTTAATGGTCTTGCTATATATAAAAGAAAATTTTTTGAAAACTGCTTTTACGATTCCATAAAAGAAGATTGCGAACACATATACCTGCATGAGTGTATGCGTTCTAAGCATAATGCACGAATATTTATGAATCCAGCACAAATTATCCGTTATGAGCATTATAGGTAAGGTTATAGTATACCTCTATAATTTTTCTTCTATTTGTGGTGGATTTTCTACTTCTACTTCGATAATCTCAGATTTAGAAGAAACGATTTGATAACGCTCTAAGGTAGCTGGCATGACTTTATTTCCTGAATCAATGCCGAGTTTGTGAATGTTCTTAACTCTCGACATAAAATTACGATTAAACGAGGCAGCGAATTTATCATAATTAGTAACCATATTATGTAGGTTATTACCTATTTTCTGAGAATAATCAGCCATAGTACCGATAGAGCTTAGTAATTTTCTTACTTCTTCAATAATTACCTTATAATTTTCCGAACGACGATGATCGGTGATTTGAAATTTTGCAAATGATAGCATATTCATAAGCCCGGCAGGTCCTACGGGAAAGATATTACAGCTCCAAGCTTTTTGTAAAAATTCAGGGTCGGCTACAATGACTTTCTCGACCGCTTGTTCAGTGGGTAAAAACATTAAAGTAATAACATTGTTAAAGCTCTGATCCTTTTTGTTTAAATTAGTTAAAATATTTTCGGCATAGTCTTTATTAGCCAAAGATTTTAAATGATAATTCATGGTTTTACTAAGACTCATGTTATTATCCTGCTCGTCCACAAGAAATTTAGAAGCTTTAGAATCAATAACCATTAAATTACCAGAAGGAAGAAAAATAAGAGCATCAGGTCTTCGCTTTCCGCTATCTGTTGTAGTTAGACCGTATTGCATAATGAAGTCTAAATTAGGACGTAAGCCTGACGATTTTAGGATATTCTCAAGCGTAATTTCAGCAAGTAACCCCGCACCGATCGGAGAAAGCAACGACTGCTTAATCAAATCAACCGTACCTTTTGATTGCTCTATATCTTTATTTAAAGCTCCCACCATCGTAATTAATCGCTCGAACTCGCTATTAAACTTCCCTGATGCAGTAGCGATATTTTTCTCGGCTAGCTCTCTTGCCGCATTGTTTTCCATTTTGTGAATTTCGATTAATTGCTTGGATAAATCCTTACCTAAATCAAATAACGCAGCTTTAGCCGATGAAAATGATTCTTCTCTTATTTTTTCCGAATCCTTAATAGTCTGCTCTTGAAATTCTACTTTGCACTTCAATTGCTCAATTTTCTGTAAGAACCCTATTTTTTCTTGGTTCAATAATTGGTTGTTATTACTAATTTCTAGATTCTGCTCTGATAAGAATTGTAGCTGGGTTTTTAAGGTTGTAGTTTTTACATAAAACCAAATGATTAAAGCTAGTAAAATAAGTAGCGTAGCTGCGGTAATCGGTAATAAATAAGGCATAGAATAAGTTTGAGTTTTTAATATTAGATAATACTAAAATCTTATACAATTTTCACCAAATATATTATTAACTAAATATTAAAAAATTAACTTGAAAATTTAAAGCTGGGTGTTTTATGAAAAAAATTATGTTGCAAGGGCCAAACGCAGATATGGATTATGACATAAACAATGAAGATATTGAAATACTAAACAATGAAGAAAGTTTTGATGATTTTCTTAATCCTACAAAAGATAAAAGAGCAGGAGCTGAAATATTTCTTTATGCTCATGGCAATACAGAATTAACAGAAGTAGCAGGAGATATATTAAATTTATATTCATCAGAGCGTAGTAACGATAATAAAGCTAACAAGATAATTGCAAGAATTGCTTATAATACTGAACCTGAAGAGGTTAATATTATTCATGTGCTTGCCTATCACTCTAGTGATATACATAATCATATAAAGCGGATAGAAGGTAATATAGTACTACTGGCCTATAGTCGTTCTGATGATGTAGCGTGGAGCGACGATTGTGAACATTTTTATAATTCTAGGGTCAATAATAATGAAAGTATTATATGTAATAGTTGAGATTTAATCTTACATTTAGTAAAATTAAGATAATANNNAATGGAGGATTAGAGATGAATCTAAATCAAAAAA
>NZ_MXAX01000097.1:0-2755 GCF_019249195.1 Rickettsia sp. TH2014
GATGGAAAGAGTAAAAGTTTGTAATGGTGATAACTATAGTAGCAGTAATTTGAGAAATAATAGATTTGATATTAAGGACTTAGATTATTACAAGAAGATTCATAATGGTTTTAGAACATTAGCTGATAAATACCCAAACCGCATAAAGACCATTAAGGTAACGGCTTTGAGCACACCAACGCTAACACATAAGATTATACAACAACATTACTTGGAGTATGTAAAGGATATTTAAAGGTAGAAATCATGACAATAAGAAAACTAGTATATGTCAGTATGCTCGTATTCATGTCTCCGGTATGTCATGCAAATGTGATAGTGCCGTCACTCGTGATGATTGCTCCTGTGATGTGGTTAATGCTCGGGGCAGTCATTGTAATTGAAGCACTAATGTTAAAAAAATATTGGCAAGATATATCCTTATCTAAAATCTTCTTTAGAAGTACGATTGCAAACCTAGTAACAACAATTGTTGGAGTGCCATTAGTTTGTGTGCTATACCGTTATTTAGTTACAGAGCCGGCGGGATGGTTCTTTGGAACGGTTAGTTTGCATCAGGACATAACATCACCGGTATTGCTAAATATATTAAGAGTCATTGGATTAATATTACAGGCGGGAGTTATTTTTCCTGAAGAATCCGAAAATTATCTTTATATAACATTGTATATTTTACTGATCCCATGTTTTTTTTGTTCATATTGGATAGAGTCTATGTTTTACACCGATTTTGGTCTAGAGGAGCAAGTAGTCATAAGAGATGTTAAAAAAGCACATATAGTATCTTACGGGTTTATAGCTATAGTGGTGGCATGCATATATTTAATAGAGAGGTATATAACAGATAGTATGGTTTTATCATATATGTCTTCTGTTATATTTAGAGTAGAATCCTTTTTATGGAAAACCTTTGCATAATTGGCTTTTAGCAATAGTACTTAATTAAGTATAGAACCAACAAGTAGGAGGATAATTATATGACAATATACGCTTTAAAAATTCATCATAGGGGTGCAAGAATAGTACAGGACAAGAAAGGTCAGTATAAGATCTCGGAACCTACATGCGGGCACTTTTACATATCTTTAGTACAGGGAAAACAGCCCCCAGTCTTTTTTGGTAAATATCCTAAAGATGATAGTATATTTGGTTGCATTATTGGGGCAGGTAAAATATCAACTAAAAAAGAACATATGACCCATAATCAGCTGCTAGATATATCAAAAAAACTAGACAAAAAATACGTACACACCAAAGGAATAATACTTACTACAGACGAGTATAATAAAGCTATAACTTTCTCAATGAGTTGCATTGATGGAAGTTGGAGGGATAATTTCTATTTTATCGGTTATAAGGATTGTCGCCATTTTGTACAGGATGTATGGCATGCAATAGGCAAGCCTTTATATTTTAGTGTTATTTATAATAAAAATGAACTGATAAATATTTTAGGTACAGAGGCATCCAAAGCATTATTACTAGAATATGGCAGTAGTGACACTATGTTGGAACGTTTGTGCCATGTAGAGGCTATAAATAAGGAAAACCTAGCTAAAACTTTAAATATAGACCCTACAAAGTACAAAATTACCGAGATCCCAAGATTCAAATATTGGGATTTGCATTATGCTGTACCTGCAGGAAGTACGCTAATATTATATCATATAGACGCTGATGAACAATTGATCATACAGGCAAGGGAGGGCTTGATAGAATCAGATGATATTTCTAGTGCTATGTTATCACTATTAGTTAAGCAAGAGAAGACACAAATAGCTGAGTTACATGAGGTCTTTTTGTCTAAGAAAATACCACCTGAGAACACAGTAAATGATGTAACAGCTAAAGCTGGTACAAGTCAGAAGTTAGCAAATAATCAAGACATAAGAAATCAAGAAAATCCAAAATTTATAGAGCTTAAAGAACACATTATCAAATCACTAAATAAATCAAAGATAGATTTTGATCAAATCCTAGAAAGAATAGCTACGGACTACTTAAGTCAGTCATCAAGCATTAAAACACAGGAAGCAATACTTGCAGAGTACAAAACAAAGATTACAGAACTACAAATAAAATCTAAGACTATTTTTGACGAAGCACAAAAAGATCCAAGTAAATATAAATATGAGCTAGGGGAGACCATAGCTGGCATGGCATACCATAACAGAGAGGAGATGAAGCTAAATCAATGGTTATCAGAACAGCTAAGTCAAGTTTCAGGTGGTACAGAAAATAGCAATACTGTACAAGCAGAAGAGAAGAAAAAGAATGCCATAAAGGCATGGAATACAGAAATAGAGAATTTAAGTGCAAAAAGAATATTTCATGAGGATATAGAGCAGAGTATCGCTCAAGTAAATATTACCGGAGAAATAATTGCTCATGAAATGGAAATATTTTTACAAGGCATTGATAAGGAAATGTTTTTATAATCTAAATTATACGAAATATAATCGAGCCCCAATATTAAAACAAGGAATAAGAAGAATATGACAACAGTAATACACGAACCACAAACATTTGATGATATCAAACCGGAAATAGTAGAGAATAGCAAGGGCGACACTACAACTCGTGATAATACATCGGAATCTATAAAGAGTAACCGCATATTATCATTGTCCGGAGGCGGAGTTAAGGGGATAGCTGAGCTAGTAGTGTTAGCTGAGATAGAGGAGCGTACAGGTAAATCTATATCAGAATTATTCCCTATTATTGTCGGCACTAGTGTTGGAGGTTTGATTGGAGC
>NZ_MXAX01000098.1:0-1569 GCF_019249195.1 Rickettsia sp. TH2014
GATGGAAAGAGTAAAAGTTTGTAATGGTGATAACTATAGTAGCAGTAATTTGAGAAATAATAGATTTGATATTAAGGACTTAGATTATTACAAGAAGATTCATAATGGTTTTAGAACATTAGCTGATAAATACCCGCAACGCATAACGACAATTAAGGTAACGGCTTTAAGTACACCAACACTAACACATAAGATGATCACGAGATATTATAATGATTTGGAATAGTAGGATATGCAAAACAAACATGCGGATAGCTCAAGTTATGAATTTGTAGGGTTGCTGTATACGGGAAATATGTAAGCGACAATATTCATAAGATAACAAAAGAGGAAAATCAATGTTTAAAATAAAAAATATTACAAAAAGCATAAAGCACATAAAGAAAATACTAACACCTAGTTCTCCAAAAACGACATGTTCTAGCATAGTAGCATCGACATTTGATATGGAGACATCTAATAAAATTACCTCTGACTTTGGTTTTAGTCAAAAGTATGTTGTGAATAACAGTAAAGAGGCAGATTGGGCAGGAGTCAGGAAAGCAATATATAACAGATTTTCTGATGAGATCGATGCCACAAATATACAGAGCTTGGAGCAAGTTATGCCACTTGTTGCATTGAAACAACAAGAGTTTAGTGCTACGAATGCAAATATCAATTGGACAGAGATTAGGACATTAATATATAACAGGTTTGCGGATGAAATACATGCGTGGAGCAAGAAGAAGCATGGTGATATTATAAAATATAGTCCAGTGAGAGATGTGAATGAAGAACTGGATATAATAAAAGAGCAGGGATATAGTTTTGCAAAACAAAAAGCTGCTTTAAAAAGGAGTATCACAGATAAATGGGACGAGATTGAGAGAATAAAATATTTGTCTAAGGAAACATCATGGAATTCCAAGAGCCAACAGAAGCTATTATCACATGATGATAGTATTATTGGTAGAATGAAATTCTTGTCTATTAAGGGTTACTTATCAAATTATGCTGGAGATGATGAGTTGTCACAATCAATCGATTCAGTAATCAAAATTAAAGATACATTGATCACAGAGTTTATGAATAGAGTCTATGATAAGCATATTCATGCTACAGAAGCTCGGCAAAGTGTAGCGGAGGCAATAGCATTTGGCAGTTTAATAGATGAGCAAGAAGTTGGTATCTTAGGAGAATAACAATAATCGTTAAGTGGTTTAGCTTTTTAATATAGCACTATATTTAGTTGTTCTAGCTAATTAAGTATGTAATTTCTAGCTACTATATTTAAAGTACATACGGTGTAATATTTCTGTTTTAAGTTGTTACATACTTAATTAGCATTTAATAAGCAAAGATAAAGCAATCAATAATCAGTAGGCAAGAAAATAAGAGGAGCAAAATATGACAACGGCAATACACACGCCACAAACATTTGAGCATATCAAACAGGAAGTCGAGGATAATATTAAAAATACCGCTGCAGAGAATGATAATACAAATGATAATACATTGGAATCCATCAAGAGTAACCGCATATTATCATTATCCGGCGGTGGAGTTAAGGGGATAGCGGAGCTAGTG
>NZ_MXAX01000099.1:0-1693 GCF_019249195.1 Rickettsia sp. TH2014
CTAAACTGCAATACGGAGGCACGACCAAAGATTCAATACATACTTCTTCAAAAATAGGATAATATTCTTTCTTATTAGATACTAAAGGCATGAGTGCTGGTTTACTATCATTTAAGTAATTATATAATGCTTCAAAAAAAGAATCATATTTCCCATTACCTATAATATCGTGATACATGAGAGAGTCTATATTAAGTGCTTGAATAACCAGTTTCCGTCTATCGATAATATTTTTTTGAAGAGTTCTAAATCTTCAATATGAAGAGCCATGGAAAAAATATTATTATGTAATGCCATGCTTTTTATTATTTTCCACTTCTCTATAACACTATATTTAGACCATTCCATAACTCACTCCTTAAATAAATTTTTAGGCATTCTGTAATAAACAATATTATAGAATTTTTCGCTTTCGGGGAATTTGCGTTTGCGGATGGAGAAGTTACCAAAATTTCTAATTTCGGTACGCTCTTGTTTTTTGAGAGACCGACTTAAATAATCTAAGATTAAATCTACTGAATCTTTAACATCTTCTTTGGAAAGATAATTCAGCTTATCATGTACTTTATCTATTAAATAATTCTTAGTAACCATTATTAAAAAATCGCTTTGATTCCATTAAAACTATTTTTAAAAAAGCTAGGTGCTATACTATCAAAATCTTCAAGTATTACGTCGATTAATTTTGGTTTTGGTTTTAATTGATAATCTTTAACTAGTAGATTAGCATTAATTTTCTTAACTTCCTGTAACCATTTTAATGCAGTATCTTCCGAGCCTATAGCATCCACAAGCTTTAACTTTAAAGCCTGACGACCTGAATATACTCGCCCGTCTGCGAGCTTTTTTACTTCTTCTATAGGAAGATTGCGTCTCTCTGAAACAAGTTCAAGGAAAAAATTATAAGTATCTTCTATATTTTCCATAATGGCTACCCGCACTGCTTCCGTCAGTTTTTCGGTAGGATTTGGGACAGCTTTTAATTCACCCGATTTAAAATTATTGAACTTAATCCCCAATTTTTGAGCAAGCTCCGTTACCTCGGCTGTTTGTAGTATTACACCGATTGAACCTGTAATAGTTCCATTATGGCTAATAATATAATCGCCTCCGAGAGAGATTAAATAACCGCCACTTGCAGCCATTGTTCCCATAACGATTACTACCGGCTTTTTTTCGGATATTTTGCGTAAGATATTATAAATTTTTTCAGAGCCGACTACCGTGCCGCCGGGAGAATTTACGTTAACTATTAACGCTTTAATATGAGAATCATCGATTATTTTTTTGAGCTTTTTGTCACGCTTTTCGTCTTCAAGGATTATTTCATCTATTAATACGGAAGCTATATAATCTTCATTACTATTAATAGGTAAAACCTCTTTTGGAGCAAAATCTTTACCGACTAGTAAGAATACGATAGCAATTAAAATAATAGCTGCTAGTTTCCAAATTAACAAACGAGATTTTATTTGTCTTCTTTCAATTAAATAATCAGGTGTTATACTCATGATTTTTGATATTTTTAATTAGTACAATCAACGTCATTCCTGCAAGACCTTGTTGCGTAGATATAAAAAAAAGTAGCTGCGAACTAAGAAAAGTAGTAAATTGACAAAAAACTTAACCACAAGTGTGTATGTCAAAGCTACAAAAAGTTTGCAACTGGAAAGAATATAACAGAAGTTTAAAG
>NZ_MXAX01000100.1:0-1663 GCF_019249195.1 Rickettsia sp. TH2014
CTGCATTTGATAAAAATTGCTTCTTCCAATGCGATATGCTATTGCTGCTAATCTCATATTTAGATGATAACTGTGATATTGTTACATCCTCTTTTAATAATTCTAGCACTATCTTTGTCTTCTCTTCAGCACTAAAATTCCGTATCTGTTTTCTTGTCATTTTATATCCTATAAGTTATTGACTCTATTCTAACTTATTACCAAGTTACACTAACTATTTTTTGTCCAATTTTTTCAGTCCATTATAACTATAGATTTTAAAATATGGGTACAGAATGCTCGCTCTAATTAAAGGCACAAAGAGATTGATCTCTGTTGAAGAATGTGTAGCAAAATATGGTAATAAGCCATGGAACAAAGGTGTTGAACCAGTATGTTATGAATGTGGTAGTAAGTTCTTTATTCACGCTCCTTCAAGTATTAAAGTCCCTACTAGATTTCATCATGGTCGCAACAAGAGTTGTAATATAGTAAAGAATAGTAGATATTTTAATAATGGTGTTATGAATGTACGAAATGGGCAACGCATTAAAGAGGCTTTACGAGATGAACAATATTTAAAACAATTATATTCATTTTGTCATAAGTTATCTGGAAAAAAGAATTTTAGTCCCGAGATATTTTATGATTTACTCAAAATAGCAAAACAAAAGAATGTATGGTATTACCATAATATAGAGCCATGGAATTTCGCTTTTGTTCTACTAACTCTACAAGACTTTAATGGTCATTACGAACAGGATGGGTCTTTAAAAACTTATATCTTTAGATTTTATCTAACTGACAATGTAGATCCGCGTCATCTTAATAGTCTTAATGATAAAAAGAACAGTATTACTCAGAAATTAGCAGCAAAAAGTAATTTATTTGGTATTAATTTATTTTTAGCTAAAGTATTTGGAAACGGTAACTTAATGAAGTTTCCTGATGGCAATCCATATGAAGTTTGTAAAAATACTTGGGATGAGTTCACTAAGGAATATATGCAGTCTACCACCGAAGTCATTAGAGAGTTAAAAGGCAAGATAGATTTATTGATAGGGAAGTGATTTATGCAAGCTATAGAAACTAAATTATTAGATGTATTAAATGCAACATCAGCTTGCTCTCTTGGTATTACAAGTGGCTCAAGATTATTTGCAAAATATGGTGCTAATAGAAAAATTACAGAAATCTTAGTATTAGTTGATATCTATGATATATGGGGGCATGTTTTTCATTATGATGGTTATTGGTATACTACTTTAGTAATATTTCCTATTGCGATAGATGCACATGATATTAATGATTTATTTAAAAATTTCTGGTCTAGAATTGAACTTGCAAACAAAGATCCAAATTCTATGTTTTGGTTTCCAGCAAATGATAGCAACACCTCATACAAAGCACTCTATCGAAATGATTCTTTCAATGGAGCTATTAAAGCTTTAATACACATTTTCCATAATTATGAAAAATGGCATAATGGGTTAGATGCAGGCGAGTGTAGTAATTATTGTCAAGTCAAAGAAATATACGGGAATGTTGCATCTCATTTCAAAAGCGAGTCACTACATGTATAATTCTACCATTTTGCGTCACAGCGCAAGTTCCTTAACTGAAGACCTACAAGTAAAATATATAGATGAAAGTAGTAGTATCTACTACTTTCCAAAAAGAATAG
>NZ_MXAX01000101.1:0-687 GCF_019249195.1 Rickettsia sp. TH2014
CTGCATTTGATAAAAATTGCTTCTTCCAATGCGATATGCTATTGCTGCTAATCTCATATTTAGATGATAACTGTGATATTGTTACATCCTCTTTTAATAATTCTAGCACTATCTTTGTCTTCTCTTCAGCACTAAAATTCCGTATCTGTTTTCTTGTCATTTTATATCCTATAAGTTATTGACTCTATTCTAACTTATTACCAAGTTACACTAACTATTTTTTGTCCAATTTTTTCAGTCCATTATAATTGCGATAGTACAAAATTTTAAACAGATACTTAAAATTATTTTTTATTTTTTTATCTACTGCTATTAAAGATCAAAAATATTAAAGTATTTGTAACCTTATTGATTTTTTCAACAGTCCGTGTAGTGTTTTACATCGACAGAACCAAAGGTCCTTCTTAACTAAAGAACTAGTAATATGCTTCCTGCTCACAAACGTATTAAGCTTGATCATACATCACTTTTTGACCAATTAAAAGCAAGTGTAGTAGATCCAAGTAACAAATTAAAGAAATCTTTTTTTAATTCTATTGCCCAGAAATATACCAAAGAATTTATAAAAAATATACATACCGATATAGGGATAAAACAACTTAGTACTTTAATAAATTCTGATTATGTAAAATGTTCTAGTATTTCTAGTATATTAAACGGTTCAGGCAGTAAGGCATCAGAATCTTT
>NZ_MXAX01000102.1:0-8941 GCF_019249195.1 Rickettsia sp. TH2014
ACTGTGTCACCTAGTTCGCTTGCTAACTAGATCCATAAAAACAATAACAAATACTAATATTTTAGTATTTTTAACTGGATCTCGTGGTCAAGTCTAGCTCGTTTATGTCATTCCCGCCTACGCGGAAATGACATCGTACGTTTTTTTCGAGCCATGCAACAAGACCGGTCAAGCCACGGGATGACAGAGGTGAAATTGACCCACGCAGGCAACGCCATGTGGGAATGACGTAAGAACCATAAATAATACTTATTACTCGTCTCTTACTACTAAAACTGATATATCAGAATGACGGACGATTTTAGAAGCATTAGGTCCAAGCATATAATCTTTTAATTGTAGTCTGACTGCAGAGATTATTATTAAATCGGCTTTAATTTCATTAGAGTGCTTAATTATTTCATCATAAACGGCACCGCTACCTATATAATAATCTGTTTCAATTTCATCAAGAATATATTGTTTGATAAGCTCTTTAATTTGAGTCTGATACTTTCCTTTTTTCTCTGTTTTCCAATTTTTAGGTAAATAATCTTCAAACATTTTCGTACCGAATTCAGGAATTACATACATAAAATGTAATTTTGCTTGAAAGTTCGTCGCAAGCATTAAAGCCTTAGAAAGAATGCCTTTTATAGATTTTTTATCATTTAAATCTATAGGTATAAGTATATTTTTAAATATAGTATTTTCAGACATAAGATATTCTTAGTTTTTATTTCTTACTGAATCATGTTTTGGTAGAACAAAATTTTTAGTATCGGCAAAATAGTTAATATCGAGGTTATTTAATAAGTAATTAGAAAGTTTAAAATTTGCTACGTTTCTATGAAAAGCTCCAATAAATTTATCTAAAATATCACGATTCGCTTCATCTCTAGTTACTAAGATTGCTGATACTTTCACTGTAGTTTGATCATCGGTAATCCCTGGATATAAGCCCTTGTGAAGTATAGCTTTATGAAACGCTCTATTTTGTTTTATTAATTCTGCTATTTTATCATTTTCAATTGAAACGAAATCAACTTCACGCTTATTAGCTATTAAATTTACTAAGGGGTTAGAGTGTCCAACCATCATTATTATAGCATCTATTTCTTATTACAGAATTTATCAATAGAATCTTCATAATTAATATGTAGCTCTTCAGGTTCTTTAGAAAATTTATATAAAGAACGTATGGCATCATAAGTAATATTACTACTGGAAAATGCTGGACCGTTAGTTATTTTTTTCCGTCAATATCAGCAAAAACTTTTATTTTATCCTCATCTTTTACAATAACCGTAAAAAACTCATCATGTAGATTAAGTACCTGACGTAAATTTTGCATTTTTTCTTGATCATGATAATAACCTATGCCCTCATATGCTTCTACTGCAATATTAGCTTGCACTAGAGCTAAATCAATTTTGCCTTGTTGTAATAATTTTAAATTTTCTATACTGCCGTTTGTTGCAACAACTTCACATTTAATATGTTCATTATTTTTATCATCATTTGTAATAGTCTTGCATAAATCAAGTCCAATAGCATAATATCCTTTTAAAATAGAGCCGGTACCGATTTCAATGACTTTTGGAGCAGCATAAATATTACTGCAAATAAGAAATATGCTAATAATAGTAGCTAGTTTAAAATTATTCATAAAACTAATTTAAATTATTTTCGGCTAATTTGAATTATTTGCGGTGTTTTGGTCTTTTTTATGTTCACCAAGCTTTAGTTCTAATAAATTAATAGAACCGATATTTATTCCTTTATCTGAAAACTCAATATCAAACTTAGCTTTTTCTATATTGTTGTAAGCCGAATTTGAACCATTTTGATCTATATTTAATTGTTCGTCGGAAGTTTTATTAATTGCTTTAGCAATAATTGTTTTAATTATTTTCTTAGAAAAAATAATATTATTCGGTAATAATTTATCAACTATGGAATTATAATTTTCCAGCTCAAAATATAGTTTTCCTTCCGGTAATTTACCCGCAAAGAATTGTAAAGCACCGTTTAAATTAACTTTAGAATCATGATCACAAGTAAAAATAAATCTTTCTATATTAAAATTTTGTAAAATAGCTGAACCTTCTCCGTCTTCAGCGAATTTTAAAGAAGCAGCAATATCTAAATTAGCATTTTTAAAATTCAAAATATCTTTTTCTGAATAATAATTCATATTTAAAAATAAGAATATATTTTCCTCAGTTGCTAAATTCTGTTTTCTTACAAGAAATGCTAAACCGTTAATTTTAAAGATTGCTTGATTATCTTTAAATATCGATAATGCTTTGTTATTTAGTTGAACCGATTTTAATATCTCTTTCAAATTATCATTCCTGGATATTTTGTATAAAGGTTTATTAAATTTTCCTATACCTTTTATGTCATCATCGCTGCGTACATCATAGGTAAATGTTTTATCGCCGTAATTATCGACTTCTCTAATAAAAGGACCGAAATTAAGAGCGGCTCTTTTAGTACTAAAAGCTATATTTAGGACAATATTTTCACTAGTAAATTCTTTAGAATTTACATGATCAATTAATTTTACTTTAGGATCCGTTACGGTAATTTTCCAATTAAAAGGATAGCCTGAAAACTTAACTGTATTATAAGATATTTTAAGATTATCGGATTCAGAATTCTTAATTAAACTTACAACGTTATTTTTTATAGTATATGCAGTTGCAAACCATATTATAGTAAAGGCTAAAAACACAAAAAGAAGTATTTGACGTATCACTTTTTAATCCATTATAATTTTATATTACGAGTAGCAGAAGGAAGGCGTACTTTTATGCCGTCTAATTCTTCGGTTAAAATAATTTGGCATCCCAATCTAGAAGTATCGGTAAGACCGAAGGCTAAGTCAAGCATATCTTCCTCTGCTTCCGTAGGTTTTTTAAATTTGTTGTAAAATTCTTCTTCTAAAATAACGTGACAAGTAGCACAAGCAAGAGATCCTTCACAAGCCCCCTCAAGGTCTAGATCGTTACTATGGGCAATTTCTAAAATGGAAAGCCCTATAGGTGCTTCTACAGTTTTTTCTTCTCCATCATTTATAATAAATGTTACTTTTATTTTTCCTGACATTCTTCTTATTTTTCCTTATCTAAATTAGTTCGATTATATATAAAATTTTATATATAACTGAGGCTATTTAATTTGATTGATATTTTTGCTTTTTAGCAAATCATTAATTATTATATTAAGCTTTGTATTCATAGATTTTTTTATTTTTGATTTAAATTCTTTAATAGAATTGTTAATTAAGATCCGATCTCTAGCGTGTGCGGCTTCTTTTATATTATCTAATAAAGAATTAATTATAGATATCTCACTTTCCGATAATAAAGCTGTTAATTCTGCTATAGCACGTTCTATGCTAAAGATTAAAGCCTCTGCTTCAATCATTGCTTCTTGTAATAATCTTGTAGTATAATCTATTTTAGCATTTTTATAAGCGTTTTCTAACATAATATCAATCTCCGTTTTATCAATACCGTGATTTGGCTTTACTTCTATAGTATGTGATGTATTGCTGATTTTCTCATAAGCAGAAACGGATAATATACCGTCTGCATCAATAGCAAAAATAACTTCGACTCTAATATTGCCGGCTTTCATAGGAGGAAGCCCCTTTAACTCAAATCGAGCCAAGCTACGGCAATCGGCAGCCATTTCACGTTCACCTTGCAATATATGAAATTGTATACCGGTTTGATTATCGGCATAAGTGGTAAATTCTTTTACTACCGAAATAGGAATCGGAGTATTACGCATAATGATTTTTTCAACTATACCGCCATATAATTCCATACCCAGCGATAAAGGTACTACATCAATCAATAATGAATTTGTATGGGGTGCTATTAAATTTTCTGCTTGTAATGCAGCTCCCCATACGACTGCTTTATCAGGATCGATATCTGATAAAATATCTACAGCATATTCCATAAAGTTTGATACAAGCGAATTTTGCAGGACTTGACTGTGCTCACGTATTTTTATACGCTCCGCAGGCTCGTCTTTAAATTCATCTTGTCTGAACCTTTTGGAAATATGCTGCACTTTAAATGCTTTAGATAATTCGGTTTTTATTAAAGGAGTACGAGTTGCACCGCCAACTAAAATAATGCCTTCTATCTTTGGATTCCCTGCTTGTGCTAAACATTCTTTAGCTATATTGATAGTACGTTCTACTAAAGGTAAAATTAATTGTTCTAATGTTTGCTTATTAATTGATATAATATCATTATTAAAACTATATTTATATGTTAAAGTTTCTTTTGCTTTTTTTGCAAGTTGTAAAGTATCTATAGAATTAGGTAAATCAAATTTATTGCAAAGATATTGTGTAATTACTACATCTATATCGTCGCCACCAAGCATATTATCGCCGTTTGTTGCTATAACTTGAAAAATACCTTCTTGTATATTAAGAATAGATACGTCAAAAGTGCCGCCACCTAGGTCATATACTAAATAACAACCTTTCTGGTTTTTATTTAAGCCGTAAGCATAGGCAGCTGCAGTAGGTTCGGCAATTAGCCTTAATACTTCAAAACCTGCTATTTTAGCCGCAAGCATTACTTCGCCTCTTGCTGCATCGTTAAAATGTGCAGGTACGGTTATAACTGCTTTAGTTATATTAGTCTTTAATTGCTCTTCTGCTTGATTTTTTAAGTGAATAAAAACTTCTGCTGCAATTTCAGAGATTCGCAGTTGTTTATTTGCAAAGTTTAATTTAAGTGCACTACTATTTACATCTAGATAATCTATAACTAACGAAAAAAGTGCCGGAGTATTTAGAATTTCTTTTAATGTTTTGCCAAATAGTCTTTTAATAGAACGCAGCCCTTTATTATTACCTATTATAAAATTTTCGTTTGTAAAATCTATAGTAGTTGGGATTAGTTCCTCATCATCTCTAGATTTAATAACTTTAACTTTTCTATTAGTTGCAATAGCTATTAATGAGTTAGTAGTGCCAAAATCGATACCGACTGCTATTTGCCGTTCTTGCTTAAAATCAGCTTGCTCCGGTTCTGTAATTTCTATTATTTGCATGATTTTATTTTTGCTTGCAGTTTATGCAGCAATGTCCCAATATATTTAAGCTTGCTAGTTTTTATAGTTGCGTCTGATAGATTTTGTTCTTCAAAAGCTTGTTTTAAAGAATCAATCTCAAGCTTTTTCATTAATTCATATTTGTCTTTTATTTTTTCTAAATCACTAAATAAGATTGTATTTTCGATTATGTCCATTTCATCCCAGAATATGCTTAATTCTAGAGGCGAAAGTAAACTACGTGTCTTTTCGTCATTCAAATTTATATTTTGCAAAAGCAGCATATATTCAGCGCGCTTTAAGGCATCTTTAAGAGTAGAGTAAGCATTATTTAATTCAGCCGCAATAATTAGATTTTGTTCCTTTTCCTGCAAAGTTTTTGCTTTATCGGGATGATACTTTACCTGCATAGTAAAATATTGCTTTTCTAATATCTTTAAATCAATATTATAATCTTGCGGAAGTCCTAATAATTGAAAATAATTTTGCACTTTAAAATTTTATATTATTTTAGGTTTTGTTGCATGAATTGATTTTTATCATCATTGCGAGGAAAAACTATAAGTTTTGACGAAGCAATCCCAGGAGTTTATTATTTCATGAGATTGCCACGCAGCCTACGACTGCTCGCAATGACGACTCAGCGTTCATACAACAAAGACTATGATATTATATACATTAAAAATTAAAAAAATACAATTATGGAAGTAGATCTATTACATTTTGAAAAAAAATATCTTAACTATATTGTCGCAGGTATAGATGAAGCAGGCAGAGGACCGCTAGCAGGTCCGGTAGTAGCAAGTGCCGTTATAATAGATAACACTAATATTATATCGGGCATTAAAGATTCTAAAAAGCTTTCCAAAAAGAAAAGAGAATTACTATATGAACAAATAACTAGTAATTATGTTTGGACAACTGCTATTATTTCTCATACTGAAATTGATGAAATTAATATATTAGAAGCAACTAAAAAAGCTTGCTCTATTACTGCGGCAAATCTTAGCCTTAAGCCGGAAATAGTTTTAGTTGATGGTAATATGCAGTTTAATGATGAAAGATTTGTTAGTATAGTTAACGGTGATAATTTATCGTTATCGATTGCTGCAGCTTCCATTATTGCAAAAGTTACTAGGGATCGTTTGATGCTAGATTTAAGCACTGAATTCCCACAATATTTATGGTACAAAAATTCCGGCTACGGTACCAAAGAACATATAGAAGCTATTAATACATATGGCTTATCACCGTATCATAGAAGAAGTTTTAAGTGTTGTTGAGTGAATTGATTTTTATCATCATTGCGAGGAAAAACTATAAGTTTTGACGAAGCAATCCCAGGAGTTTATTATTTCATGAGATTGCCGCGTCGCTTCGCTCCTCGCAATGACGTTTTTGGTATCCACGCAACAATGACGATTATTGGTATTTACAACGCACACCATCAGCTTAACTCCAATGCCGCCTCTTCTAGAGTTTTTAGCTGATCACGAAGTTTTGCGGCTTGTTCAAATTCGAGATTACTTGCGGCTTTAAGCATGTCTTTCTTTAATTTTTCAATATGGGCTTTTAACTTAGCAGGGTTATCAAATAAAGTATGAGCTTGTTTTTTATCAAGCTTACTATCGACTTTCTCAAGTTCTGCTAAAGCATGAATAGCACGGTTGATGGTTTTTGGAATTATGCCGTGTTTTTCATTATATTCCTGCTGAATTTGCCGTCTACGCGAAGTTTCACTCATGGCTTTATCAATAGATTTAGTCATTTTATCGGCATAAAGTATTACTCTGCCCTCACTATTTCTTGCAGCTCTTCCGATTGTTTGTATTAACGATACTTCAGACCGTAAAAATCCCTCTTTATCTGCATCAAGTATAGCAACTAAGCCGCATTCAGGGATATCAAGCCCTTCTCGAAGTAAATTAATACCGACTAAAATATCGATAGTACCTTGTCTTAAATCTCGTAAAATCTCAATACGCTCTAAAGTATGAACGTTAGAATGTAAATAAGAGGTTTTATATTTTAGCTCCTGCAAATAGGCGGTTAAATCTTCTGCCATTTTTTTAGTTAAGGTGGTAACTAGAACACGAAAACCTTTAGCTATAGTGGCTTGAATCTCGCTAATTAAATCCTCAACCTGATTGGTGGCCGGCTTTATAATACATTCGGGATCAAGCAGTCCCGTAGGTCTGATAATCAACTCTACTACAGTGCTTCCGGTTTCTTCTAGCTCAAACGGTCCCGGGGTTGCTGATACAAAAACGGTTTGCGGTCTAAATTTTTCCCATTCTTCAAATTTTAAAGGTCTGTTATCAAGAGCAGAAGGCAGACGAAACCCATGCTCTACCAATACTTCTTTCCTTGCCCGGTCGCCGTTGTACATCGCTCTAATTTGCGGTACGGATACGTGGCTTTCATCAACAAATAATAACGCATCTTCCGGCAAGTACTCGAATAATGTCGGTGGCGGCTCACCGGCATTACGACCGGTAAAGAATCTCGAATAATTTTCAACGCATTTACAGCTGCCGGTTTCTGTCAGCATTTCAAGGTCATATTGAGTACGTTGATTTAGCCTTTGCGTTTCAAGCGGTTTATCTTGCGACTTTAAGAACTCTAAGCGTTTTTGTAACTCCTCCTCAATACCTGATATGGCACTATTTACCGTTTCTTGCGGCATCACGAAATGCGAATTACCAAAGACCATAGCTTTATCGAGCTTAGCAAGTTTCTCGCCCGTTAAGGGATCGAATTCGTGTATATATTCGAGTTCATTACCGAAAAACGATAAACGCCAAGCTTTATCGCTATAATGTGAGGGGAAAATATCGATATTGTCACCCTTAACTCTAAAGCAACCACGCTCGAACCCAATATCGTTACGCTCATATTGTAGATTTACCAAATCGTTTAATAGTTTATCACGAGGATAGCTTTTACCAGGCTCTAGATTAACCGTCATCTGATAATATAAATCAGGAGAGCCAAGCCCGAAAATACAGGAAACGGAAGAAACTACTATAACGTCACGACGCTCTAATAATGATCTTGTAGCGGAATGACGCATTAAATCAATCTGCTCGTTAATTGATGAATCCTTTTCTATAAAAGTATCGGTACGTGCTATATAAGCTTCGGGCTGGTAATAATCATAATATGAGACAAAATACTCAACGGCGTTCTTTGGAAAAATCGACTTCATTTCTGAATAAATTTGAGCAGCTAAAGTTTTATTATGTGCCATTATCAGAGTAGGGCGATTAGTTCTCTCTATAATATTCGCCATAGTAAAAGTCTTACCTGACCCTGTAATACCAAGCAACATTTGTGAGCGTTTTTTACTGTTTAACCCTGCTATAATTTCATCTATTGCTTTTGGTTGATCACCTGCCGGTTTATATTCTGAGATAATAGAAAAATTATTCATGTATTTTTACTTGCTTTAAAAACTATAGTTTAAGATAATATATTAAAATCTAACAAAAAAATATTATATTATGAATAAAGCTATATTACACACAATTATTATTTATACTCTCGCTAGTTGTCCTTATTGTATAAAAGCTAAAGCATTGCTTGATGAGAAAAATGTTGTTTATGAGGAAATTGAAGTAAGTAATTTTACTCAGGAAGAGAAAGAAAAATTTATTAAGAAATCCGGTGGAAAAAAGACCGTCCCGCAGATATTTATAGATAATATACATGTTGGAGGTTGTGATGCTCTGTTTGATCTTGAAAAAGAGGGAAGGCTAGATAAGTTGTTAGAAAATCAGCCGAAGAAGAAGATGACTATGCCTGCAGCCGAGGCGTAACTAATAAAAACGTCATTGCGAGGAAATTACGAAGTAATTGACGAAGCAATCTC
>NZ_MXAX01000102.1:8962-11334 GCF_019249195.1 Rickettsia sp. TH2014
AGATTGCCACGCAGCCTATGGCTGCTCGCAATGACGCCGAAAACTATAAAAAATCCTCCAATGTCCAACAACAATCATAAAAATTCATTCTATTTACTTCTGCCTTATTTATGGTCGAAGAATTTTGATATACGTCTGCGTATTGTTACGTCTCTTATGTGTCTAGTCATAGCCAAAGTAATAAATATTTTCATTCCGATTGTTTATAAATATATAATAGATGGGCTAAATAAAAATTTGGCTCTTTCGGTTATTATAGGGATTATTGTTGCATATGGCGGAACTAAAATATTGCTACAAATATTTAGTGAGCTGCGAAATATTATTTTCTCAAAAGTAGGACATCAGGCAACACGCTTAGTTGCTCTGAACGTCTTTAAGCACATGCATAATTTAAGTATGCGTTTTCATATTACTAGAAAAACAGGAGGTTTAAGTAGGTCAATAGAGCGTGGTACTACAGGTATTGAAGCAATATTACGTTATTCATTATTTAATATTTTTCCGACAAGCCTAGAGATAATCCTTGTAAGTGGAATGTTATGGTATGTTTACGGTATTTGGTTTGCCGTAACTATTTTAATAACGATGATAGTTTATGTGGTTTATACGTTCAAGATCAGCACTTGGCGAATTTCGTTCGTAAGAGAAGTAAATAAAAGTGATAACACCGCTAATAATATTGCAATAGATAGTTTACTAAATTTTGAGACTGTTAAATATTTCGGTAATGAAGAATATGAGGCAGTAAGGTTTAATGAGGCCTTACAAAATTATGAAGAATCTTCTACTAAAATCACTAACAGCCTATCGATTTTAAATATCGGGCAAGATGTTATAATATCCTTAGGTCTTGTTTCTTTAATGATACTTTCGGCACATGCTATTAACCAAAATAAAATGACCGTCGGTGATTTAATAATGGTTAATACTTACTTGTTTCAGCTATCAATTCCGCTTTCAATACTTGGTTTTGCTTATAGAGAAATTAAAAACGCTCTAGTTAGTATGGAAGATATGTTTAAGCTGCTTGATATACCGGCAGAAGTACAGGATACGCTAGATGCTAAGGAGCTAATCATCTCAAAAGGTGCGGTTAGTTTCGATAATGTTAGCTTTGCTTATAATCAGGAACGTCCGATTTTGCATAATATAAGTTTTACGATTAAGAGCGGTAAAACTTTAGCAGTAGTGGGTAGTAGTGGAGCGGGGAAATCAACAATATCACGCTTGTTGTTTAGATTTTACGATATCAATAGCGGTAGCATTACTATAGATAATCAAGATATACAAGAAGTCACGCAGGTCTCACTTCGTAGGTCTATCGGGATTGTTCCGCAAGATACGGTGTTGTTTAATGATACGATATATTACAACATCGCATACGGCAATAATGCAGCTAGTTACGATGAAGTTATAGCAGCCTCAAAAAATGCTCATATTCATGAGTTTATTAGCGCGCTACCCGAAGGTTACGAGACACAGGTAGGAGAGAGAGGCTTGAAGCTTTCGGGCGGTGAAAAACAGCGTATTGCAATAGCAAGAACTATCCTAAAAAATCCTGCAATATATGTTTTTGATGAAGCCACTAGCTCGCTTGATACTAAAACCGAAAAGCTAATTCAAGCAAGCCTTAAAGAAATATCACAGTATCATACTACTCTTATCATTGCCCATAGACTATCAACTATTATCGATGCAGACGAGATTATTGTTTTAGATAATGGCTATATAGTAGAACGAGGCAACCATAAAACCTTGCTACAGCACAAAGGCTACTATGCGGAACTTTGGTATAAACAGCAGGAGGAGAAAAGTAAATAAAGTACTAATTTATTAATATCCTCTTTACTTAATTTATAATTTTGTGTATTATGGTTTTTTAACAAAAAATAAGGTAGAAATTATGACAAAAAATACAACACTATATAATAGTGCTAGCATAGAGAATCTAGGAGCAAGGGATAGTTCGATATCAGGTAAGTGATACACTCAAATTTGGAAATTTTTCTAATATAAATTATAATAGCTTAGGTAATGGAGCAATAGTTTCTTCGGCGAATGGACATCATGCTACTATAAATACAAGGCTTACTAAAGATATTATATCTAAACCGTGTTGTCCTAAAAATGATTTTAATTATTATTATGATAATAATGATAACGGAGGGGAAGGCTTCGAGATATTAATAGGTAATTCTGAGTCTATAGAGGTTTGTTAATATAGTTAATTTCTTATGTAGTAACACCAAATTAATATATTTACTTTTTATCAATTAATAGTATTATTTTTTACAATTAAACTAAAATAGGAAATGTATTATGATTTATCAAGACGATACTATTTCTGGTCGTGCCTCCGTATTGCAGTT
>NZ_MXAX01000103.1:0-823 GCF_019249195.1 Rickettsia sp. TH2014
CTCTAAACTGCAATACGGAGGCACGACCGGCTGGTAAAAGTACTTATCTGCGTCAAAACGCCATTATTGCAATCATCGCTCAAATAGGTTCGTTTGTGCCGGCAAAAAGTGCCAAAATAGGAGTAGTCGATAAAATATTTAGCCGAATAGGCGCTGCTGGTGACTTAATTAAGGGGCAATCAACCTTTATGGCTGAGATGCTTGAAACCTCGGCAATTCTTGCTCAATCTACAAAAAACTCACTAATCATCCTTGATGAGGTAGGTAGAGGTGCATCCACTTACGACGGCGTATCTATAGCGTGGTCGGTGCTTGAATATATCCATGATAAGCTAAAATGTCGTTGTTTATTCGCAACGCACTATCATGGACTTACTGTTATGAGTAATTTTCTGCCGGCTTTACAAAATTATACTACTGCTATTGAGGAATCGGGTAAAGATATTTTATTTTTACATAATATTATCTCAGGTGCAGCAGATAGGTCTTATGGTATTCATGTTGCAGCTTTAGCAGGACTCCCTGCCAGCGTTATAAATAGAGCCGAGCAGATTCTGCTTAAATTTGAGAAAACTGCTACCGGTAAAGGAAAAATATCTTATCGACGGAATCAAATAATTTGAGTTTGTTTAATCTTGAGCCTAATAAAACTACTATAAGCAACAAATTAGATGAACAATTTAGAACTATCGACCCTTGATAAACTATTCTCTAAAGAAGCACTTGAATTGCTTTATGAGTTAAAGAAGTTGGTTTGATGTGGGTTGGCATTGTTGCATGGATCGATTTTTTCGTCATTGCGAGAAGAATTACGTAGTAATTC
>NZ_MXAX01000103.1:829-4157 GCF_019249195.1 Rickettsia sp. TH2014
GCAATCTCAGGAGTATTATTTCATGAGATTGCCACGCAGTCTACGATTGCTCGCAATGACGGGGTGGTATCCACGCAGGCAATACCTGCTCGCAATGACGACTTAGTATCCACGAAACACAACCTCCCTTTCCAACCAATATTTACTACAGGCGAAAAAATTGGGGTTAGCGAAATTTTCTTTACCGTAAGTAATTTCTTGTCCATGTGTATCTAAAATATTACCGCCGCCGGCTTTAATTAAAGCGTGGCCTGCCGCTAGGTCCCATTCCATAGTTTGACCGAATTTTGGATATATATCAGCTGCTCCTTCAGCAATTAAGCATAGTTTAATTGAACTGCCTATTGCATTTATCTGACCGAATGAATATTTACTTAAAAATTCTTTAGTAGCTTTATTTGAATTATAAAAACCTATTACCGCATTAAGCTCTTCATGTTTAGGTTCATGATTAACAAATATTTCTTTAGAATTCTGTTCGATTTTTAACCGCCCCTGTACATCGGTATAATATAGCTTTGCTGTTTCAGGGTGATATATCAAGCCGATAGTTGGAAGACCGTTTTCAATAAGCCCTATGTTTACCGTATATGTATTTTTACCGTTTACATAGCTCCGTGTCCCGTCAATAGGATCGATTAACCAAAAAGTATCATTGCTTAATATAGGTAGCGGCCGCTCTTCACATACTATAGCTATTTTGGGGGTTAAGACTTGTAGAGCCTGATAAATTACTTTACTAATTTCCTTATCTGCATTAGTGACTACTGACCCATCTAATTTAATATCAGTCAATATTCCTGCCTTTTTTATATCTAGTGCAACCTTACCGGTATTAATAATTAAATCTTTTAAAGTATTAATTAAATTGTCATTCATAATTATTTATTTAACATTTTGCTAGCTACATCATCTTCTAACCACTGACCGGTATTTAAAAACGTAGATTGCTGCAACTCAGCGATTTGATGATCAGGTGATCCCGGTAACATTTGCCACCCCAAATATTCAATTCCATAATATCCTATATCAACCATGCTTAAATAAGAGTCCATATTTTCTAAATCTTTTTTATTATTCGCAAAAATTACTATTTTTGTAGGTTGTTTCGGTATAATTTTTAAGAACTCTATAAGAGTTTTTACTCTATTTATATTACCGGTAAATATTATACCTAAATAAAAAATAGGGGCTCCAGCATCGCTTGGATTAAATCTAAATACATCTTGATCATTAACTTTATTAGTAAAATTAATATTGAGTCCGTAAAGTAATGTATATAACCATCCTTCATAATTTTCAATTAAATTACATGGAGCAGTTATTTCTTGAAGACCTAAAACTGTTGCACCTTGCTGTTTCATCTTATTAATTAAATCTACCCATTTAGATTCAACAAGCATCATTTGACGCTGCACTATCAATTTTGCAATAGTTTTATTAACTGATGCGTTATCCGCTGCAAGACTATATAAATATTTAGTAAAATTTATATAAGAATTATCCCGGTATCGAAATAATTTGGATTTCGGTGTTATAATAGTATTATCTATATTTATAAGTACCAGCGTATCTGCATCTATCTTCGGTAATAAATTTTTCATTGTTACCGAATCTACAGAGTAAGTAGGAATAATTTGACCATAACTTACACACGAAATAACTAAGCAAAATAAGCTCAATAAAATTTTATTGATTTTTATCATAAGGATTTTTATCTTTTATCTTTTTAGTTTTTAGAGGCGGATTATTTCTTTTTATCTTATTTATTTGAGGTATTAAATCATTAATGATTTTAGTATAATATGCAGCATCTTTATTTTCCGGGGTATTTTTATTATTATAATGATAACCAATAAATAATATATTAGAACTATAACTATTAAGTTGAAACTCCATTGATTTTAATAATTCTATGTTACTGCTAATTATTATAAAAGCTTTAGGCATAAATCCCACTTGAATAAGGAAATTGAGCATCATTTCCGCTTCCGATATATTATTACTCGTCAATATACCTTTATAAAATACCGGATAAGTATTAGCAAAACTGTCTAAATTATTAAAAATAATATAATTATTGTTTGGAAAACTATTTGAAAAATCAATATTGAAATTTTTCTTTAAATAATCAGCAAACCATATTTCAAATTTAGGAATATTATTAAAATTACCGGTAAATCCATCATTTACGGCTATTATAGGGATTTTACTATTACTCATTTCATTTATAAAATTTGGAAAATCAGATTCTTGTAATTCTTTCTTATAACTATCATTAGTTAAAATCAATTGATCTATATAAATAGCTTTTGAATTTTTATTAATATTACGCAAAAGAGGAGTTAGTGTAAGATAAATATCTTTGTCAATTTGTTCACCTATAGGCACTAAAGACTTAAACAAAAATTCATCTAAAACCGTTACTACTAATAAATCCTGAGGTACATAATTTTTATTATAATTTTCTTTAAAATCTTGTTTTATTTTATTTAAACTATCCACTTCTATAATTTCTGCTTTAACTAAGGAACCAGCAAGTAATAGTAAGATGAATAAAGATCTTTTAAACATTTGTGATTTCCATTTTTTTAATTCTGTCATTGCGAGCGAACGTTAGTGAGCGTGGCAATCTCGGGACTTTGGCACAAGATTGCTTCGTCAATTGCTATGGAATTTCCTCGCAATGACAAGAAGTTATACTATTAGTGTTACCACATCATAGTGCTAATATCAATCCATATTAAAATATAATATGGTAAATATGTTTGGAAGTTTTTTTAGCTCGCTTGGCAGCGGCATAGGAAATACATTGGGAGGCGGCATATTTTCAAGCGTGGGAAGATTTGCCGGTAAAATGCTTGGTGAGTATTTAGATCAATTAAATCACGAACCGATAGAATATGACAATATTAAAAATTTCAAAGAAAGTTTTAAATATATAACAGCTAATTACGGCGAAGCTATACCGTTAATTTGCGGTACTGCAAGAGTTAACGGAAAATTAATTTGGGCAGACACAATAAAAGAAATAGCAAATAGTACCCGTCATAAAGAATATTTCCCTTATTTTCATAACTTAAAATCCGTTACTAATTTTACTGAATATAGCTATTTCTTTTCTTTTGCAGTTAGTATTTGCGAGGAAGAAATTACCGAGATTAACAGAGTATGGACAGGTGATAAGGTAATAAATTTAGATTAATATAATTTTAGATTATATAAAGGCTCAGAAACACAATTACCCGATCCTTTAATTGAAAACTATCTCAGCAGCGGCAAAACTCCTGCTTTTGGATCGCTGTAGAAGTCAAGATTTAATCTTACA
>NZ_MXAX01000104.1:0-582 GCF_019249195.1 Rickettsia sp. TH2014
TAATGCTATAGCTATATCTTCTTTAGTAAATACTGGCTTTGTATATGAAATGCGACCAAATACTATTTCAGGATTCTCATAGATCTTCGAAGCATTCTCAGCTATGATCTCTTTATTCTTTGCCTCAAGCTCAGTAGCATTCATATAATGAGCAGGACCTTTATGATGCGTTGGCTCTTGATCTAATCCAAGCTCCTTAAACGACTTGGCGGTTACTCTAAATGGTAACCCTGCTGCCTCATATACTTTGTTGATCTCTATTTCGCATTGATGTCTTAAACCATGTAAAAATCTTTTGCTTACTAATTCCCTATCTTTGACTTTTGCAAATATTACTACACCATTTTCTAAACGCTCTAATTTTCTTTCTAAAAACTGGAAATGTACATGCGGATTATCAGGATTATCATAATGTATATTTACGTCACATACTAAACCACGTGCCACTATATTCTTTTGTACAAACTCCTCAACTAATCTTATATTTTCTTCTTTACTTACCTCGCGAGGCAGGGAGAATTCTGCAGATCTTGCAACAGTAGCATCATCTCTTTTTTCTCTTGCTTCTGCTGCATTCCATAA
>NZ_MXAX01000105.1:0-935 GCF_019249195.1 Rickettsia sp. TH2014
TAATGCTATAGCTATATCTTCTTTAGTAAATACTGGCTTTGTATATGAAATGCGACCAAATACTATTTCAGGATTCTCATAGATCTTCGAAGCATTCTCAGCTATGATCTCTTTATTCTTTGCCTCAAGCTCAGTAGCATTCATATAATGAGCAGGACCTTTATGATGCGTTGGCTCTTGATCTAATCCAAGCTCCTTAAACGACTTGGCGGTTACTCTAAATGGTAACCCTGCTGCCTCATATACTTTGTTAATTTCTACCTCGCATTGATGTCTTAAATTAACAAGAAATTTATTACTGCTTGTCAGCTCTCGATCCTTTTTATCAAATACTACTTCACCATTCTCTAAACGTTTTAAGTTTCTGCTTAAATACTGTATATGTACATGCGGATTCTCCGGATTATCATAATGTATATTTACATCACAAACTATGCCTCGTGATACTACATTTTTTTGTACATATGCTTTTACTAACTTAATATTTTGTTCTTTACTTACTTCCTTGGGTAATGAGAATTCAATTTCTACTCCTGTTATAGAATCCTCTCTTTTTTCTCTTGCTTCTGCCGCATTCCATAATTGCTCTCTATCTTGTAACCATGCAACGTCTTCAAAGCCTTCAGGAACAAATATCTTGCTATATACTACCCCATGTTTTTTTGTAAAATCATAAGTAATACTAATCTCTTCACCACTCTCGTGGCAGGTAGTTCTATACACTAATTTACTGGCAGAAATATATGCAGCTTTCGCAACAGCATTTTGTCCCTTGCTCCTTTGTATTGATGAATTATGAAAGTGGTAGGAAGCCATTTTAATTTTTAAATTAATCTTATTTATCAGTTAAGCAGTTATTTTACTACACATTGAGCGCATGACATTTTGTACAAACAAAATGTTGAAGTGCGCTCTTACGAGAACACTTCTACTAC
>NZ_MXAX01000106.1:0-8232 GCF_019249195.1 Rickettsia sp. TH2014
TAAACTGCAATACGGAGGCACGACCCATAAGTTTTATGATTTGTTGCATGGATACTGGAGTCGTCATTGCGAGGAAAAAAATGAAAATTTTGACGAAGCAATCTCAAGAATTTTATATTACCTCATGAGATTGCCACGCTCCCTACGGTCGCTCGCAATGACGATTAGGGCAATACCCGCTCGCAATGACGTTTTTAGAACTCTTAAACACCTGTAGAACCAAAGCCACCGCTACCACGCATCGTTTCCGTAAGGCTACTACTTTTTTCCCATAATATACGTTCGTACTTTGCGATTATCATCTGAGCAATTCGCATCCCTTTTTCTATAACGAAATCTTCTTTACCGAGATTAATAAGAATCACCTTTATTTCACCTCGATAATCTGCATCAATAGTACCTGGTGAATTAGCAACCGTAATACCGTGTTTAACGGCAAGCCCCGAACGAGGTCGTATCTGGGCTTCAAAAGAGTCTGGCAGTGCTATAGCAATGCCGGTTGGAATTAGCTGTATTTCACCTGCTTTTATTGTTATAGGTTGTTCATTTGCGGCTATTAAATCCATCCCCGCACTATGCTCTGTAGCATATTCCGGCAAACTACCTGAAAAATTTTCTAATTTCTTAATTTTAACTTGCGTTATAGTCATACTACCTTATATCAAATTTATCGTTAACAATTTTATTTTCTACTACATCAATTAAAGAATTAGCAAGATTATCGGTTAATATCTTACTTCCCATGCCAAGTTTTTTTTTAAGCCAAGGCTGTTTAGCACACAGATATTGAAACTTAATATTATCGCCGAATTTTTCTTTCATTACGCTATACATATCACCTATGCCATCAATTAAACCGTAATCAAGAGCCGTTTGTCCTGCCCAAAATTCACCGTTAAATAAAATCTCGTCTTGCTGTGTTAACTTCCCTACTCTTCTTGTTTTTACATATTCTACAAAATGCTCGTAAACCTGCTTTTGCAAATCTTTGATAATTTTAAGATCCTCTTTATTAATAGGTTTAAAAGGATCTAAAATTGCTTTATTTTTTCCTTCCGTATAAACTCTACGCTCTATTCCAAGTTTATTAATCGCTTCATGGAATCCGAATCCGCTTGATACTACTCCTATACTACCTATAACCGAACTATAAGAAGCATATATCCAGTCACCGCTGCAAGCAAGCCAATATCCGCCTGAAGCTGCCATATCTTCAATAAAACTATAAATTTTTATTTTATTTTCTTTAGCAAGGTCACGAATACGTTTCGCAATAAGTTCAGATTGTACCGGAGAACCGCCAGGAGAATTAATAATTAAACATAATGCTTTTAATTTCTTTATTTTAAAAGCTTTTTCTATTAGTTCATTTAATGATTCTAAAGTAAGTCCCGATTGCATAGTACTTACTTTACCGATAACACCGCTAAGGCGTAAAACGGCAATCACTTCTTTAGAATCACCAAAAACCGAAGAAAATAACTGATCTAATTTACTTATCTGCCGTTTGGTTATTATCTGATCAAATTCTGCATTCGCCATAGTTGATTTATTTACTTCATTCATTGATTTTGCTCATTTTTAATTTAATATACTCGCTGAATTTAAAAAATTGGCTTCGTCGCTTTATCATTCCTCCGGTCCTCACGTATTAAGTATACGCAGCTCGCCTCGGCTTACAGCCTCCTTGCTCTTTTCCAAATTGAGCTTCGTCTATTTATTTGGAGTTACTATAGCATCTTTTTTTACAGGCGGCAAAGGCTTAGCCGGTTTATTCAGAGATTGCTCGTTATAACTATTTTTAGGTTCAGGATAATTTCCAGGAATGGCAGATAAAATAGTATCTCTAACTTTTTCGTCATACCAATTTGTATTGCCGACAAAGCTAGTTATTATTTTGCCGTTTGGGTCTATTAATATACTAGTCGGTAAGCTAACAACCCCTAAGGCTTTAAATAATTCATTTCTATAATCATGATAAATCGGCAAATATCTTATTTGATAGCTTTTAAAATATTCTTTAACAATTTTTATGTCTTGATAATCTTCTGAAATCGGAATTACTGAAAAAGGTAATTTCCTAAAATCTTTTTGCAACATATCAAGGTCAGGCATTTCTTTGACACAAGGAGCACTCCAAGTAGCCCAAAACACTAACAATATAGTCTTTCCTTCAAACTGATCAAGAGCATATTGATTTTTTTCTTCATCAAAAAAAATTATATTATCAGGAACGCTTGAGCCTCTTAAAAATTCTAATTTATCCTGATGCTTAGCATAAATTTTAGAAATAAAAATTATTGTAGATAATAAAAACACTATAATATATATAAGATATTTATTATAACTTCTTAAGGTCATATAATAATTTATAGTAATGAAAATATTTTATTTATTCGTATTAGCACTTACATTATGTAGTTGTGGTATAAAAAAACCTTTAGAAGCACCTGGAAAAGAGGCAAAACGTCATTGCGAGGAGTTGCGTTAGCAACGTCGCGGCAATCTCGTCAAGTATCCTGAGATTGCCACGCTCCCTACGGTCGCTCGCAATGACGTACTGCATCAATACCTCTTCAGTGTCGTACCTTGTAATACTAAATCAAAACAATAAGACGGTATATTTTCTTGCGGTTCGATTAATATCGGATTTACTTCACCGCACTCATTATCACACATATTTTTATCAGATAAGTCTAAGCGTGTTTCAAGAGTAGTAAGACTGGGATGCTCTATTCTTATGTTCGCACTTCTCAAATAACGAGAAGATTTATAAGGCAACATGCTAATAAAGTAATATTCTCCTTTATTATTAGTAGTAGCAATACCGGAACCGGTAAAGCTTGAATCGCTTTTACTTGTAAATCTTCTTTTATCCACTCTAGTTTTTAAAGGTTCATAAGGGTATTTACCTCCGCTTCCTACTTGCCATAAATAAACTTTAGCATCTGCAACCGGTACGCAATTTTGATCTAATATTTTTCCTTTAATTAATATCCTTTCACCGTAAAATTTTGATAATCTTCCTGTTTTACGTAATAAATTATTAGTAGTCTCAAAAACTTTCGGTTCATAATCATTAAATATATTTCTAGTAATTTTACAACGATTAAGCTTATTAGGGTAAGTTTTAGAAGCAGCAAATATGTTTAATGTCCATAAACATAAAAAACAAAATATAAATTTTTTCACTTTTCACCACTATATTTATAAAATTCTGCATTTAAACTTAAATCAATTATTGATATTAATCAAATTATTTTTATTCTCATTTGATTATTAAGTAATTGATTGTTATAGTAATACGTGAGCAAAGGCGAGTTCTGCAAAATTTGCTTGTATTGAGCTTTCTGAAATAGCTGTAGCGAATTTTTCAAATTAAACGAATATATATGCAAAAATTTTTATCTTTAATAATTGTAATCCTAATACTTTACAATATAGTAAAGTTCACAATATCTCCCGACAACAATAATCCTACAACTATAGAGCAAACGGCTTCAAATAATTCATCTACCGATGAAAACCAAACTAGTATAAATAATGAACCCCCTATTTCATTAAACGGTAATTTATTTGAACGTACGGTTTCAAAAATAGTAATAAATGCTCTTAAAACCGAAGAAGGGAAAGCATTTTTTGAAAATATTTTACAACCGTTAAATGGACCTATTAATCCTAATGATTACACTATTGAAGTACGTAAGGATTTAGTAAAAACACTGTTTAAAATTAATACGCTCGGTAGCGGTAATATCGGTCCCGCTTCTTGCGGACATGTAGTTACCGTATTTTATCAAATATCAGATATGAACAATACTTTAATATCTGAAGATACTAAAACTTTTACTTTAGGCTCTGCTCCTGTAATGCTTGGCTTAGATAATGTAATAATCGGTATGATGGTAGGAGAAGCACGAGAAGCTATTATTCCGGCAAAATATGCCGTTAATAATAGTAATAATATTATCTTCGATGATGCTTATAATTACAAAGTAAATGTAATTTTAAAATCCATATTACCGCAAAATTTTGTCAAAAATAATGCAGTAAAAATTTATGACGATGAGATAGCTTATCGTGTTCCTTTATTATGCGGTGAAAAAGTAAGCTTTAATGCTAAAATTACTCGTTTATCAAACGGTAAAATACTATATGATTCTAAAGCAAAAGGACAACAAATAGATATGAAAATCGGCGATATTACATATCCTTTAATTTTTTCTTACGCCTTACAAGGTAAAGTAACGGTTGGAACACGCAGTGTTATTGCCGAAAGCAAAACTTTTAAAGCCTTAGGTTCTAATATAAATAAAATTATTTCTCATGAATCATTACCGATAAATGAATATCTTTTACTTGAACTTAATGATTTTAAACAAAATTAAATAAATATGAAACAAACTAAAATATCGGATAATAAAAAACAAAAAAATTATATTTTATTATCTATCCTTGTCATAATGATAATAATTGTATATCTTATAGCATTAATAAAAATTGCAGGATAAATTTTGTAATTATTAAAAATTTAAAACTCAAATTAAATGAGTATATAAGAATCTTACTTTAAACTTTAATTAAGCTAGGAGTTTAGTATGGAAATTATTAAAAAAAACAAAAATATTATTATACTAGTAGGTTTGATATTTTTAGCAGTAATTATTTATATCTCTACAAATAAGAGTTCCGATAATAAAACAAATGATAATATATTAGAAGTAAAGATAACTATAAAAGATCATAAATTTGTTCCGAATATAGTTGAAGTACCGAAATCTACTAAGATAAGGTTAATTGTTCATAATGAAGATGATACAGTAGAGGAGTTTGAAAGTCATGATTTACATCGTGAAAAAATAGTGATGCCGAATGAGTCAATAAATATTATACTTGCACCGCTTAAACCCGGAAAATATGAATTTTTTGGGGATTTTCATCAAGATACGGCTCAGGGTATTATAATTGTTAATGATTAGATAAAAAATATGTTTAAAATTGCTTTAGTAGTGTTTCGTGAATGTTTAGAAATATCCTTATTACTTGGTGTAATACTCGCCGTAACAAAACAAATAGAAAAATCTCGTCTTTATATAATTGCCGGAGTGATGCTTGGAGTAGTATTTGCTTCAATTTTTGCATTTTTTACCCGTAAATTATCTTTATCTTTTGGCGGAATAGGCGACGAGCTATTCGATTCCGGCATTATGATACTAATAACAATTCTGATTAGCTGGACAATAATATGGATGCAAGGTTACGGTATAAAAGTAAAGCAACATATAAACGACTTATCAGTAAAAATTCATGAAGGCAACGCCAGTTATTTCATGTTGGTTTTTTTAGTTGCCACTACCATATTACGAGAAGGTGCAGAAATTATTATTTTAGTATATAGTATATCTTCAGTTGAAACAATATCAAGCAGTATTTACTTGCAAGGAGTGATAATAGGTGCTACAAGTGGCTTCTTACTTGGTTTAGTAATATATTTCGGTTTAATTAAGATTACTAATCAAAAATATATTTTTAAAATCTCTACTGTATTATTAATGTTAATAGCAGGCGGATTTGCAGCAAGTGCTGCAGGTATTTTAACCTCTTCCGGTCTAGTTATGTTTTTATCCGATCAACTTTGGGATAGTTCATGGTTAGTGGCAGATAGAAGTATGATAGGTAAAATCTTACATATTGTTACCGGTTATATTGCAAGACCTAACGGGCTACAAGTACTTGCCTATTTTACTACTATATTACTGATAAATATTTTCATACAAATAAAATTAAGATATTCCAAAAATAACTTAATATCAGTACAAAAAAAATGAATCAAATTAATTTTATCAAAGAGAATAATTAAATTAAATATGTTAAAACTTTTATCAGAAATTGGTCCGGTAATAGCATTTTTTGCAGGCTTTTTTTATGGAGGCGGTATACAAAACGCTACTCTTTATATGCTTATTACCTCTGTTATTTGTATTACCCTTTGTTATGTTATCGATAAGAAAGTATCCAAGCTTTCTATTATTTCTACGACTGTTTTATTAGTTTCGGGAAGCATTACTTTAATTAGCGGTGATTCAATGTATATAAAAATCAAACCTACTATATTATATGTTATTTTTGGAATAATATTTCTCATGAGCGGTATAAGAAAAAATCCTTTTATCAAATATGCTTTAGAGAGTATAGTACGCCTTAAAGAAGAAAGCTGGATAACTTTAAGCTATAGAACAGCGACTTTTTTCTTTTTTATGGCTGTAGTTAATGAAATAGTGTGGCGTAATTTCTCAGATGAAACATGGGTGAAATTTAAAGTATTCGGTGTAATACCTATTACTTTTATATTCATTTTACTGCAATTACCTCTTTTATTAAAGAATAAATTACCGGATAGCAAGATATAATACCTTGCTATTTTTACTCTATATCATTACCGCGTGGCATTATTGCGTAAACCTGCTTTTCGTCATTACGAGAAGAATTACGTAGTAATTTGACGAAGCAATCCAGTTAAAAATTCTGATTTACAGAATTTTTTTTATTATTTTTTCTGGATTGCCGCGTCGCTTCGCTCCTCGCACTGACGATTAGATATCCACGCGGGCAATGACGACTCGGTATGTACGCAACAAGGTCCGGTACTATAGGGAATGACATAAACAAACAGTTAATTCTTAAACAAATATAATCTTTTTAAAAATCGTAGGGTATTATTATTATGATGTTACGAGTTCTAATTTTTATAGCTCTTTCTTTTAGTCTATCTGCTTGTTTACCTGCTATTTTTACCGCAGCAACCACTACCGGTATTGTTGCTTCAAAAGATCAACCAATGTCTGAAACATTAAATGATTCAAGGATTTCTGCCGGTATTAAAGCTGACTTAGTAAAAAATAATTTTAGAGATTTAGGAGCTAAAATAAAGGTTGAAGTATCACAAGGAAGAGTATTATTAACAGGAAATATTCAAAAAGAATCTGATGTGTTAAAAGCCGTAGAAATTGCTTGGAATCAAAAAGGCGTAAAAGAAGTTATTAATGAGTTGAAAGTAAATAAAAATAGTAATCATTTTGACTTAGCCCAATATACTAAAGATAGTATGATAACCACGCAAATTAAAGCTAAAAACTTAGTCAAAAAAGACATTAAATTTGCTAATTATACTATTTTAACTATAGATAATATTGTTTATTTATTTGGAGTTGCAAGATCAGAAGAAGAGCTAGAAAAGCTTGCTTCTATTGCATCAAAAATAAAAGGTGTTGAAAAAGTTGTGTGTTACGCTAAAATAATGGATAATTTTAATAAGCATGATGATGATACGACACCATAAACTTATTGTATTAATTTTTTTATTGATTTTTTGTCTAAGTGGTTGCAATACCTCAAAAAGATTACCTTATTCTCATAAATATTCTTACAAAGAATTATCAAAAGATGATCCTCATAATCTAACTTATAAAGGACATTATAAAGTTGGAAAAAATTATAAAATAAAAGGAGAGACTTACAAACCTCACAGTCCTAAATCTTTTACCGAAACAGGTTATGCTTCATGGTACGGGGGACGTAAAGACGGTTTTCACGGTAAAAAAACAGCTAACGGTGATAGATTTAATAAAAATTTATTAACTGCCGCACATAAAACTCTTCCGCTTCCTTGCTTAGTTAAAGTTACCAACCAAGCCAATAATAAATCAGTAATTTTAATGGTTAATGATAGAGGCCCTTTTAAGAAAAATCGTATAATAGATGTTTCTCAAAAAGCAGCCGAAATTTTAGCATTTAAAAATCAAGGTATAACTAAAGTAAAAATAGAATATTTACCTAATGAAACTGAGAAATTTCTAAAAAATATTAATCTAAAAAAACCACAAAGTAAAACTTTAGCTAAAAACTCTAAAAAATCTTCATCTACTAAAGTTACAAAAAACACTAAATGTAGTGTTAATTGTCATATAAAACTTGTAAATCTAAAATATAAGCTGGCAGTGAATCCTTAAAATAACTCGTCATTACGAGCGACTGAAAGTGTTGTTGCATGGCTCTTATGTCATTCCCGCGAAAGCGGGAATCCAGAAAAAAAATTATAAATACAGCAAATTTTTGAAATTAAAAGCTCGATTTATCTTGCTTTATGATGGATCCCTGTTTTCGCAGGGATGACATCAAGCCGTTTTTTGAGCCATGCAACAATATACGGTAATCCTCCCATTTTTAATCGCA
>NZ_MXAX01000107.1:0-1799 GCF_019249195.1 Rickettsia sp. TH2014
GTAAGATTAAATCTTGACTTCTACACTCAATATAGCTTTTAGAATTATATAAAATTTAATTATTTTTATACTCTAAGCGCTATAYTGACTTTTTTTAATCTCCACGCAACAACGCCTTTCTCGCAAACGGATTTTTTATGGATTAGAAAAGTGATTATTGCCTAATAAATCGTTTATCACGAGGTAAAGTATAACTTTTATCGGTAGAGCGATAGGGGCAAATATCAATTCCTCCACGCCTAGTATATACTATATAAATAGAAAGAAAATCAGGATTTATAGCATTTTTAATATCTGTAAAAATACGCTCGGCACACTGCTCTGCAAACTCATTACAATTTCTAAAAGATATTAGATATTTCAGAAAAGAATCATGTTTTAACTTTCTTCCTTTATATTTTATAACGATTGTACCCCAATCCGGTTGACCGGTTACTAAGCAATTTGATTTTAGTAAATTAGAATTAATCTCTTCTTCTACTAAAACATCTTCATACTCAATTAAACTATTATCGGGTGGACCGTAATTATTGCATACTATATCTAAATCATCGATATTTTTACCTCTTGGAATATCGAATTCTATTTTTGTATTTATAGAAAATATGCGTCCTGTTACTTTAGCGTGTGTAACATTACTTAGAGTCTGCAAGATAATTCTTTCTAGCTCTTCTACTGATTCAACAACAAAGTTATTAAAAGAATTTAGATATAGTTTAAATGATTTTGATTCTACTATATTTTCAGAATCCGTCGGTATATAAAAAGTACCTACTCCAACCCATGGCTTACCGTTCTTATTAAGACAAGATAGTTCATATGTATTCCAAATATCTACACCGTAAAACGGAAGATTATTACTATTTATCCCAAGTTCGTTTCGATTATTTATACGTGGAATTTTAAATAATAAAGTCGCATCATAACTATCTTTATAAGTACTTTTTTTACCAAGCAAAGAAGTAGATAAAGGCATTAATTATGCTCCTTGTGCTAAAATTTCTTTTTGTTGTAATTCATCATATTCTTTTAGCATATAACCGCGTCCCCATACAGTGTCGATATAATCTCTACCGCCGGCAGCATCACTTAACTTTTTACGAAGTTTACAAATAAATACGTCAATAATTTTCATTTCCGGTTCGTCAACACTACTATATAAGTGATTTAAGAACATTTCTTTAGTTAAAATAGCTCCTCTTCGGAGTATTAATAACTCTAAAATAGCATATTCTTTGTTCGTTAAATGTACTTTTTTGCTGTCAACTTCTACAGTTCTAGTATCTAGGTTTACGCTAACCTTATCAAACCTAAATACTGATGCTGCATGACCTTTAGAACGTCTAACTATAGCTTTAATTCTAGCAATTAATTCCTCTCTTACAAACGGCTTGGTTAAATAATCATCGGCTCCAGAAGAGAAACCGGTAATCTTTTGATCCGTATCCGTTAAGCTAGATAAAATTAAGATTGGGGTTTTTATTTTTGCAGCACGCAATCTTAATAATATCTCAAAACCATTAATATCCGGTAACATAAGGTCTAAAATCACTAGATCATAACCACCGACTTTACCAAGCCTTAAACCTTCCACACCAACTGAAGCTTTATCGCAAACTATACCTTCTGAAGCTAAAGTTAGCTCAATTAAGTTAGCCATTTCCGGCTCGTCTTCAATTAACAAAACTCTCATTATTTTTCTCCATAAAATTCAATTTTTATGTTATGCTATAATTTAATTACAGTTAATTATTGTAAACTAAATTATAATTTTTGGTCATGCCTCCATATTGCAGTTA
>NZ_MXAX01000108.1:0-5163 GCF_019249195.1 Rickettsia sp. TH2014
TAAACTGCAATACGGAGGCACGACCTAGCAAATAATCCTGGAGATTTTACAGCTAAAGCAATTCAGCAAGGTGATTACGATTTAGTTAATACTTTGTTAACAGCTTTCAGTATTGCTCCAAATGAAGTAGTTTATATATTGAATGATAGCGGGTGTCTTTTATATTTTGTGTGCAAGAATAATCAGAAAGAGATAGCTGAGCTTTTAATTAAAAAAGGAGCGGATGTAAACTTTAGTGATAATATTATAGCCCGCCTTTATATAGTGCTATAGAAGCCGAGCGTCCCGATATGGTAGCATTTCTACTTGAAAATGGGGTCGATCCTAATTACATGGGAAACCAAATTCTCTCTTGTTTAGAAAAAGCTACTTTCAGAAACCAAGATATAGCTATGGTAACCAAGTTGCTTGCTTATGGTGCTAATATGGAATTTAAAAGCAGTGCAAAGACCATATTTGAAAAATTAACATGTTTAGGTAGCAGTTCTGAGGGTCAGGATAAGCAAAGTCAAATAGATATGATTAAAGTATTTTTACAATACGGAGCTAATCCGGATAGGCTCGATTCTGACTGTCAAATGTTCTATGACATGGAAATAATGTATAAACCTCTGAGAGCACTTTTAACGCTTGAATCGGCATTTCGTCGGAATGATTACACGGCAATTAAGGATATTGACAAGAAAGATTTAGCTGTATTTATTCAATGGAAATCAGAAATATGGCCGGTTATAAAACGCGGTTCTAAGGATAAGCTTGATTATATTAATAAGCTACAGGAACTAGATAAATTTTCAAAACAAGTGAGTTTAGATTCGGATGATTCTATAGAACAACCGCTAATAAAATTAAGAGCAAAGATAGATAAATTGGCACCGTCTTTGAAGTTTGCCTGCCTTGTAAAAATTGCAGATATTATGAAAGGTGACGTTGAAGGTCAGATAACATTTGATGATGAGTTAACGTATAATACTACACTGGATTTACTGAAAAAAAGCGGGTTTCAAGTTGACGTAACAGGGGAAACAGGGGAACTACTGACTTAGTTTAAAAGTTTTGTTGTTGTATGGATCAATTTTTCGTCATTGCGAGGAGCGAAGCGACGTTGCAATCTAGGAAAATAATTAAAAAAATCTGATTTACAGAATTTTTTACTGGATTGCTTCGTCGAAACTTTCAGTTTCTTCTCGCAATGACGGCTGGGGTATCCACGCAACAATACCTTCTCGCAATGACGGTAAGCAACCTATCCTCACACTATCAGCCCCTTCACTTGGGAGTTCCATAATTTTTGATATAGCTTACTATTTTTTAGTAATTCTGCGTGGCTGCCGTCATCGATTATACTACCTTTTTCAAAAACTAAAATTCTATCCATATTGAGTAAAGTAGATAATCTGTGGGCAATGACTATCACGGTTTTATTTTGCATTAAATAATCCATTGACTCTTGAATCAGGCTTTCCGTCTCGCTATCTAAGCTACTTGTTGCTTCATCGAGAATTAAAATAGGAGCATTTTTTAAGATGGCTCTTGCTATAATAATTCTTTGACGCTGACCGCCTGATAAATTATTTCCTCGCTCTCCACACATAGTATCGTAACCGTCCGGTAGATTATCGATAACATCATGAATATGTGCAGATTTTGCCGCTTCTATAACCTCCTCAAGAGTAGCTTCTTTTTTTCCATATCTGATATTATCTAAAATAGTACGATGAAAAAGTACCGGTTCTTGAGGTATAAGGCTAATGGCTTTTCTTAAAGAATCTTGAGTTACGTTTTTAATATTTTGATTATCGATTAAAATCATTCCTTCTTCTATATCATGTAATCTAGTGAGTAAACTAATAAAAGTGGTTTTCCCTGAACCGGAAAAACCAACTAGCCCCACTTTTTGCTTACTTGGAATTAATACCGATTTATTATAAAATAGATTATTATTATGGTGATAATTAAAGGTAACATTTCTAAATTCAATAATCCCTTCTTTGATATCTAAAGGAGTAGCGTTTTCAATATCCGTTATAATATGCGGTGCCATTAGGGATAAGCCTTGATTAAATGCCCCGATCTGCTCGAACATATCACCTATTTCTTGCGTTAAATCCCAAATATCGTCTGCTACATTTATACATAATGTTAGCACTAATACGCAATCACCTATGCTTATAGATAATTCGCTACGAAGCTTAGATAAATAATAAATCATTATAAAAATCATTATTGAACAAGAAGTTCCAAGAGCATAACGCAATTTGAACATGAAGATTTGCATAGTCTGCTCATCTGCTACGGCATTTTCTACTCTTGTTTCTAGATGTTGACGTTCAAATTTATGAGCCGTAAACATTCTAACCGCATTAATGTTGCTAATTGCATCTACGATACTACCGGCAACAAAAGATTGGCTTCTAGCATAATTTAATGAGTATTTATTGATTTTATCCGAGAAAAGAACACTCAGCCCTAAAAAAACTGTAATCCATAAAATAAATATCGTAGCAAAAACGTAATGTACGGAATATAAAGCAATTAATGCAAATACGATAATAGCTAGTTTACGAAGAATTTTTTCACCGAATATAGAAATAATCATCTCAAACGATCTTGCGGTTTCGGTAATACGATTGCTAATATGTCCGGCTAAATTATCCTGAAAGAATTTATGGCTATGATATTGAGTATAATTATAAAGTTCATTTAGTATTTTTCCTTTTATTACGGGCATAGTCTTTAGATACAAATAATCATATGAACGATATGCTATATTAATACTCTCCCACCAAAGAGCATAAAATACTGCCCAGTAAATCATGGAAGATAAAAGGTTATTTGCGTTCTCATCACTGAAAGATTCGATTAGATCAATGATTTTCTGAAGTAATATACTATCAATTGTCGGAATCATACCGAGTAAAATACAGATTACAGTCAATAAAGTAATTTTAACTTTATCGAATTTTAAAAAATAAATACCTAAGCTAAATGTTGATTTAGATAAAGTAGGGTATTTTATCACGATAATGTACCTCAATTTTAAAACAATATATTAATTCGTGTTATTTCAGAGCATATTTTAATTTAATTATTTTGCAAAAATATACCTAAAAATATTAAATCTATGGAAAAATAATAAACAAGCCTTGCTTCTTACCTTAAATAATGCTACAAAATTCAGAAAATAACTTCAAAATCATTAGAAATGCAAGAAAAAGAATTATCTAATCATTTTTTAGAAGCACAAGAAAAGTCTAAGGAAGACGATTCTCCGTTCTTTGATGTAAAATATATTTGTCAAGCAAGTTTATTAATTACGGATTCTATCCGAAAAGGGCATGATGTAACTCAATTGTCCAATGGTGATATTAATGTTACAGAAGTAAGAATAGTAAATGTTCATTATAATTGGAACTCCGAAAAAGGAAAATTTGTTAAAACTAATCAGATAGAATTTAATAATAGCAAAGGCCGCTGATTAAATCAAATACTGTATACTCGTTTAATTTGAAAAATTGGCTGCGTCGTCCTATAAGTACTGTGGCGCTCACGTATTTAAGTATACGCTCCGCTCCTCGTCTTATGGACTCTTGCTCTTTTCCAAATTAAACTTCGTCTACTTAATTCATTATACTTGGAGTATATTGTTATTGTCAAAAAGCATATTATCTTAAAACAGCAGCTTAAATATGGAATTTGATCAATTATTATTATCGAGGATTCAGTTTGCTTTTACCATAAGTTTTCATATAATATTTCCTGCTTTTACTATAGGGCTTGCAAGCTTTTTAGCGGTAATTGAAGGGTTATGGTTAAAAACAAAAAAGCCGGTTTATCAAGAAATATATAAATTTTGGGTGAAGATTTTTGCCGTTACTTTCGGTATGGGAGTAGTTTCGGGCGTTGTAATGTCTTATCAATTCGGTACTAATTGGTCTAATTTTTCAGATAAGGTTGGAAATGTCCTTGGTCCGCTTCTCGGTTTTGAAGTATTTACTGCCTTTTTCCTCGAATCTTCTTTTTTAGGTATAATGTTATTCGGCTTTAATAAAGTCAGTAAAAAAGTACATTTTATTTCTACGTTAATAGTTGCTGCTGGTACTGTAATCTCAGCTTTTTGGATACTTGCAGCTGGTAGCTGGATGCATACGCCTGCTGGTTTTGAACTGCGAGGCGATGGGTTCTTTTTCCCTTTAAATTGGCTAGAAATTATCTTTAACCCTTCTTTCCCATATCGTTTTTTCCATATGATTACGGCGGCTTATTTAACTACTTCTTTTGTTATCGGTGGTGTAGCTAGCTTTTATTTACTAAATAATCGTTATAAAGAGCACGCTAAAATTATGCTTTTTATGGCGGTGTTAATGGCGTTAATCGTTGCTCCTATTCAAATATTTATCGGCGATTTGCATGGTTTAAATACTCTTAAATATCAGCCGGTTAAAGTTTCGGCTATGGAAGGTATTTGGAATACGGAAAAAGGAGCGGCTTTTAATCTTATCGGCTTTCCTGATGGGGAAGAAGAAAAAACAAAATATGCTGTGGAAATACCTTATGCTAGTAGTTTAATTTTAACGCATAGCTTAGACGGTGAAGTGAAAGGGTTAAAAGAATGGACAAAAGAAGAGCGTCCGCCGGTGCTAGTCGTATTTTTCAGCTTCCGTATTATGATAGGAATCGGTTTCTTAATGGTATTTACAGGTATTGCGGGGTTATATCTTTACTTGAAGAAAAGATTATATGCTACGAAATGGTTTCAATATTGGTATATATTAATGTCACCTTCAGGTTTTATTGCAGTACTTGCTGGTTGGTTCGTAACCGAGGTAGGTAGACAACCTTATATAGTATATAATATTTTAAAAACCGCAGATACGGTATCACCGGTACTCGGCAAATATGTATTTATCTCTCTAATTGCTTTTGTAGTAGTATATGTGATCATTTTCGGAGCGGGTATATATTATATAATGCATTTAATAAAGAAAGGTATAGAAGCGATAGATAATAAAGAAACGTACGGAGAGATTGGATTAAGTAATCGGTTGTGATTTATGTCATTCCCATGTGGACCTGTAAAACCAACTGTGTCACCCCGTGGCTTGACCACGGGACCCATAAAAACAACAAAAAATACTAATAATTTTAGTATTTTAACTGGAT